>NCRO01000076.1 GCA_002849045.2 Candidatus Sediminicultor secundus | reverse complement strand
ATTTAGCTCTGGCTATAATGAGCGATACTCTAACCCCTAAGAATATTTATATAAATGCTGCTTATTCCAGTCAGTATTATGGAGATCCTGATTTTATCGATTTATATGATTTTTGTAATAAAATTTTTTATTATTCTAATAGTCTTGAAGTTAAAACTATTGCCTTGATTGTTCAACAGACTTTATTGAATTTTACGGTAATAAATTCGGGTTATAATGGATGGAGCGTAAGCGGCTCTAAAGGCCTTTCTATTTACTTTCCATGGTATTATGCTTATAATTCCAATAAGTATAACAGCACCAACTTTGCCCAGGATACTTTCTGGGACGAAATGCTTTTATCTTTAGGACTTTAATGATATTATTATAATATGCTTAAACAAAGATATTTATGGTTAATTTTAGTAATAATTCTGGCCATAGCCCTTTCTTTTTATTTTATTTATAATAAGGAAAAAGATGGGATCACGGTTCAGACAGAAGAAGAGATTGAAGGATTTGAGGAAGAAGATATCGAAATAAATGAAGCCCCGGTTAAAATAGAAAAAGGTACAGTAGTAGGAATGAAAGCCGGGGAAAAAGAATGGGAGATAGAAGCCGATAAAATATCTTTAGCAAAAGATCGGAAAAGGACTATCTTTGAAAAGATTAAAAAAGCAGTTATCTTTAAAAACAATGAACCCTATCTAAATATCCAGCTTAATAAATGTATTGCTGATATGGGGAGCAAGAGTATGGAATTAGTTGGTGATGTAGTTATTGAAACCAAGGAAGGGGATATCTTAAAAGGAGATAGATTCTTCTGGGATTCGGGAGAGGAGACCTTAGCCAGCCTGGAACCGGTTGAGCTAACAGTAAAAGAAAATAATATCACCGCCGACCGGCTCGTAAGTGATGTTGAACTAAACAAACTTGAATTACAGGGTAATGTAAAAGTTACTTTTATAATTCATTAATTCATTAGATTGTATATTAATTACGGTGAATAAAGGTGAATAAAGAGGAATTAAAAAAAGCTATAGTATCTTCATATAAAAAATTAGATCCAGTAAAGATAATTCTATTCGGTTCCTGGTGCAGAGATGAAGAAGACAAATATAGTGATGCAGATATTATCGTAATTTATGAAACTAAAAAGAGATTTTTAGATAGATTAAAAGAACTTTATCTTATGTGGGATATCCCTGTTGCTTTTGATATACTTGCCTATACACCAGTAGAGTTTGAAAAGATGCTCAAAGAAAAAAATACCTTTATTGAAAGAATAAATAGTGAAGGAGAAGTTATATATGAAAGAACTAAAACAGGAAGCTTTTAGATGGTTTATGCAATCAGAAGATGATCTTGAATTTGTGAGATGGCTGAATAAAGAAAAGAAATTTTCAGACAAAGGGTGCTTTGTTGCCCAACAATCTGCAGAAAAAGCAATGAAAGCCTGTCTTTATACTCAGGGAGAAAGAATAGTAATAGGACATTCTTTATTCGATTTTTGTGAAAAAATAAAAACCGATGTTTTAGAGTTTACAGAAATTTTAAATGAGTGCAGAAGATTAGATCGTTATTATATCCCTACAAGATATCCTAATGGTTTACCAGGAGGAATCCCTTTTCAGCATTTTACCGAAGAAGATATAAGAAATGCTTTAGATGATGCAGAAAGGGTTGTAAATTTCTGTAGAAAATTTCTCCAGAAGAAAGGAGTTTTAAAAGTTAAATGAAAGATTATAAAAGAATGTATTTTATTAAAACTTTGATTATCCTTTTTAGCTTATCTCTAATTATATTTTTATCATTTAGCGCTTCTGCCCAGGAAGAAAAAAAAGAGACCGAAGAATCTGTGGTAAATATTCAGGCAGATAATGTAACTTATGATAAAAGCACGGATAAGATGATCTTTAAGGGGAATGTAATTATAACTCAGGAAGATATCACTCTAACTGCTCAGGAAGCTGATTTTGATGTAGATAAAAAGATTGGCCAGATAAAAGGTGATATAAAATTAGTCCAAAGCGATATTACTATCACCGGGGAGACTCTCGAAGCTTATCTTAATGATAAAAGATATATCTTTCAAGAGAAAGTAATATTGGTTCAGAAGCGAAAAGACAAAGAAGAGAAAGAAGATAACATTACCTGGAATTGTAACAATCTGGAGATTTTTACTGATACTCAGGATTTAACTGCCACCGGAGAAGTAAAGATCTTAAAGAAAGATTATGCTATAACTGCCGAGAAAGCAATTTATAATGATAAGGAACAGAAAATTACTTTAACAGGTAAAGTAAGAATAGAAGAAGAGGGAGACAGATGGATTACTGGCGATAAAGCTGTCTTTTACATCGATAGTGAAAGATTAGAAGTAGAAGGAACTGTTCGAAGCGGCATCAAATTAGACTAAATGACAAATCTGGTGCCTGGCACAAAACTTTACATTTATGACAAATCTGGTGCCTGGCACAAAACTTGTCATAAATGCGTAGAGGGGCGATTTTATGAGAATTATAAATGTGAAAAGAGCGATAATTTTTTTATTAGCAATAGGGTTAATGGTAGTAGTCACGGGATGTGCGCGATGGCCCGAGGGACCGGAACCAGAGCCAGGGACGGAATATCAATTAGAAATAACAGTAGAGGTAGCAGGGGAAATCAATTCCTATAGTGGAATATATTATATAGTTTTAGATGCTGATGAAGAATCTATTGATGGGCCAGGAGATGATTTATTTTTCTGGGATGACGATTTTTATTATATTAAATTAGAAAACGATTTCTTTTATTTTGTTCAGGTAGAAGAAGGATCTCCGGAATTAGATTTGGCGGATTATTCATATAGTGAAAATGAACTACAAGTAACTATTGCTCTTAGTGATTTAGGAAGTCCGAACAGTATCGATATTAATGTTATAACTACAGATTTAGATAATAATACCTATGACCATTTAGATAGTTATTTTACTATTTATACTATACTTGGTTCAACTGAAGAGGGAATAGTTTCAGAAGGTGGTTCCGAAGAAGGCGGAGCAGATTTTGATATAGTAAAAGTTACAGCTGTAGTAACTACTCTTTATTAATATAATTAATTGCCCAACCACGAGCAGTTAATAAAAAAATAGACGTCGAGGAAAAGGATAAATTTATCATGATTAAGGATAAAAAACTTCCAGAAAACATATTAAATCTTCTACCCCAAGCAAATAAATTTTTGGAAAATTATCCAAAGGTGGTATTTACTTATCTTTTTGGTAGTCTTACTAAGGGTAAAATCAATCCACTTAGTGATATTGATATAGCTATATATTTTAAAAAGGGAACAAATTTTACCAGAGAGAAGATGGTTATTTTAAAAGAGTTAATAGATATATTTGGTACCGATGAAATCGACCTGGTTATACTTAACGTAGCTCCTCTCACTCTTAGGGCAAGGATAGTAAAAAATAAGAAGATATTGGTAGACAAAGATCCATTTTTAAGACATTCTTTTGAGTCTTTAGTATTGAGGAAATATTTTGATTTTTCTAAGAAAGAAGAGGACATTTTCAAAAGGAGGTTTTCACTTGGTAGATAAAATTTTAATAATGAGAAAATTAACTGAGCTTGAAACTTATATTAAACAGGCACAGGAATATTCTACTATAACGGTAAAAAAATACTCCAGAGATTGGAAGATACAAAGAATTGTTGAGAGAACACTTCAGATGATGATTGAATTATGTGTGGACATAGCAAATCATATTATTGCTGATAGAAAATATAGAGTTCCAACCAGCTATAGTGATACTTTTCAAGTACTCGAGGAAGAGGGTGTTATCTCTAAGAAACAATATAAAACATTGAAAAATATGGCTCAATTTAGAAATATAATAATTCACCATTACGATAAGATAGATGAAGCAATTATAGTTAATATTTTAAAACAAAATCTTAAAGATTTTCTTGAATACAGGGATTCTGTATTTAAAATTATAAAATAGTGTTTTGCAAATTTTGATTAGAAAATGTGAGACGTATCTGTCCTACTAACGACTAACTTAACTAACTAATTAATCTTACACTTATTCTCTATATTTTCCTCACTATATACTGCATACTATATGCTGTATTAACCGGTCAACTGGCAAACTGGCCAACCGGCTGCTAACTAATTTTTATTCCAAACAACTAACTGAATTATCTTGCATTTAATACTAACGACTATTCACTAGCGACTATCTCACTCTCCCCCAATAGTTATCTTCTCAGTAGGGAAGGCTTTGATGTAGAATTCCACCCAGAAAGACTTGGTGGCCTGCTTGTAATTTATGGTTATTTCACGACAGTGAAGGTCTCTGGTAATTCCTACTACGCTATTAGTGAGCTTGAAATCATCTAAATCTACCACACCTTTATACTTGATTCTCCAATCCTCGCTCAACTGTAGATCAAGTGTGGAATTTATCTTTTTAGTCCACTCCTTAGTATTTAGATTATAGGAGGAGCTAAAATTCATCTTCCAGTCGTCTTTCGGTTTATACTCTACTTTGGCTACTAAATTTCCAAAATTTTCCGTAACAAAATTATAATTAGTGGATAAATCTAATTTAACTTTTTCGGAGGGCTTTAAGGTCAATTTTCCACTCACTGTGTTAGTTAGAGGAGCAATGTAATCAAAATTAAAAGGAGTTGGACCTACTGATTTATTATAACTATAAGAGAGTGTAGCGGAGACGTTACTTTCATAAGAAGCCTTTAAATCCATTTTCCCTCCCAAAAGATAGCGGGCTTCTCCAGTCAGATAAACATCCTGGCGGAAAATTCCCGAAGGGGTTAAAG
>NCRO01000075.1 GCA_002849045.2 Candidatus Sediminicultor secundus | reverse complement strand
AAAAAAAGAGGGTTTTTAAAAAATTTGTAGAATTAATTAATATAAAGAAAATACGCAATGAATTCAAACTTGAAGAAAGGAGGGGCAAAAAAAGTGAAAGCTTTGTTGTTTGGCGAAATTCTCTGGGATATCATAAATAGCAAACCTTATATTGGCGGTGCCCCCTTTAATCTTGCTGCTCATCTGACAAAGATGGGACTTAAATCAACACTTATTTCTTCTGTGGGCAAAGATGCTCTGGGCAGAAAAGCTCTGAAGGAAGTAGAAAAAAGAAGTATTGATTCTACTTTTATCCGGGTCCATCCCCATTTGCCCACCGGGATTGTGGAGGTAAGTCTGGATGAAAGAGGTCATCCTACTTATCTAATAAAAGAAAATGTTGCCTGGGATAATATTATTTTAGATCAGGATTTAGCCGATAGTTCAGCCAAAAATAAATGGGAGGTATTCTGTTTTGGAACTCTCGCTCAACGGACCAAAGAAAACCGGGAAGTGCTCAGCCAAATCATCTCTCAAGTACACCCTCATCAGGTATTTTACGATGTAAATTTGAGACAAAATTACTACAAAAAGGAATGGATTGAAAAATCCTTATGCCAGAGCTCAATAGTAAAACTAAATGATAGAGAGGCTCTTATTATTTCTGAGCTCCTCTTCGGCCAAACATTAAAACAAGAAAATCTTGCTGAGCTTATTTGCCGGGAATACGACCCTTCTATTGTCTGCATTACTCATGGAAAGAATGGCTCATCTGTTTACCGTAATGGCAAGTTAGAAAAGGTAGCAGGTATAAATGGGCCCGTAGCCGATACCGTAGGAGGAGGGGATAGCTATAGTGCGGGTTTTTTGTTTTCTTATTTATGCGGGACAAGCATATATGAGGCGGCAGAGTTTGCGGAAATAGTAGGTAATTTTGTGGTTTCCCAATCTGGCGCAGTACCCAAATATCCCAAATGGATGGAAAAAGAAATAGAAAATTTAAAATATAAGATAAAAAAATGACAGGAGAAATGACAGAGACCATCCCCTGTCACAAAAAAGGAGGATAAAATTATGAAATTAGAAAGTCTTGAATTCGAGAATAATGGGTTTATTCCCCAAAAATTTACTTGTGATGGTGAAGATATTAACCCCGGTCTGATTATTGAAGATATACCAGAAGGAACTAAAAGATTAGCACATGACACTTATACACATCTCCGAGACCACGAGACGCTACG
>NCRO01000074.1 GCA_002849045.2 Candidatus Sediminicultor secundus | reverse complement strand
AAAGGTCAGGAGAAGACAGCTTTAATTGATACGGTTGACCCGACCAAAGAAGATGATTTATTGGACAATTTAGATGATTTAGAGATAGAGTATCTTGATTATATAGTGGTAAATCATGCCGAACAGGACCATTCCGGCGCTATTCCTCTAATGTTAGAATTATATTCGGAAGCAAAAATAGTGACTAACCAGAAATGCAAGAAAATGCTGATGGAACATCTTCTTGTAAAGGAAGAAAAAATTATAACCGTAAATGATAATGATGTTCTCTCTTTAGGAGGGAAAACTCTAAGATTTATATTTGCTCCTTGGGTACATTGGCCGGAAACCATGTTAACTTATTTAGAAGAAGACAAGATTTTGTTCAGCTGTGACCTGTTCGGGGCACATCTTGCCGAGAGTAATTTATGGGTAGATGATGAGTCTAAAGCCTATTTTGCCGCCAAGCGTTATTATGCGGAGATTATGATGCCCTTTCGCAGCAATATTAAAAAACATTTAGAAAAACTAAAAGATTTAGAAATTAAAACCATTGCCCCCAGTCACGGTCAGATCTATTCTCATCCGGAATTTATTTTATCGGCTTATAGAGAATGGGTTTCTGATGAAGTGGAGAACGAAGTAATCATTCCCTATGTTTCCATGCACGGCAGTGTTGAGGAGATGGTATATATCTTGACTGAAGAATTAATGAGAAAGGGAATAACCGTAAAACCTTTCAATCTTACCAGGACCGATATAGGTGCATTAGCTATAGCTTTAGTGGATGCTGCTACTATTGTAATCGCCTCACCTACGGTTTTAACCGGCGCACATCCCCAGGTAGTTTCAGCAGTTTATTTGGCTAATGCCTTGAGGCCAAAATTAAGATATGCCTCGGTTATCGGTTCTTATGGATGGGGAGGAAAGATGCTGGAAAATATTAGTTCAATGATAGGCAATTTAAAAGTAGAGATTCTTCCTCCGGTGATAGTAAAGGGTTATCCCAAAGAAGAAGATTATAATTCTTTGATAAGATTGGCCGGTGAAATAACAGAAAAACATAAAAATCTACTTTAAAAAACATTTTAGGAGGATATAAAAATGAAAGATTTAAAAGGAACAAAAACTGAAAAAAATTTGATGGAGGCTTTTGCCGGAGAATCTCAGGCCAGAAATAAATATACTTACTTTGCTTCCAAGGCCAAAAAAGAAGGGTATGAACAGATTGCTTCTATTTTTTTAGAAACAGCTGAAAACGAAAAGGAACATGCCAAACTGCATTTTAAAAAGTTAGAGGGAATCGGAAATACTATTGATAATTTAAAGGCAGCAGCCGCAGGTGAAAATTTTGAGTGGACAGAAATGTATCCCCGCATGGCCAAAGATGCAAGAGAAGAAGGGTTTGAAGAGATTGCTAAGATGTTTGAGGGGATCGCCGAAATTGAAAAAGGGCACGAGGCGCGTTATCAGAAACTTCTTAAAAATATAGAAAAAGATAAGGTGTTTAAAAAAGAAGGTAAAATATTCTGGAAATGCCGAAATTGCGGTAATATCTATGAAGGGGCTGAGGCACCCGAAGTCTGTCCGGTATGTAAGCACCCTCGAGCTTATTATGAAATAAAAGTTGAAAATTATTAAACACATTTAAAGAATATTTATTAATTTTCGGTAAAAGATATAAGGATATTAATATTTAAAAAATTAGGAGAGGATATATATGACCAAAGAGAAAGACACGCTAAAACAGAGAGTAGAAGCTGCTTTAGAAAAGATAAGGCCGGCGCTTCAGGCAGACGGAGGAAATGTAGAGTTTTCCCTCCTAAAGAGAGAACATCATTATCATTTACGGTTATAATTTTTTCTTCCTTTACAAGAAGATGTTCCATCAGCATTTTCTTGCATTTCTGGTTAGTCACTATTTTTGCTTCCGAATATAATTCTAACATTAGAGGAATAGCGCCGGAATGGTCCTGTTCGGCATGATTTACCACTATATAATCAAGATACTCTATCTCTAAATCATCTAAATTGTCCAATAAATCATCTTCTTTGGTCGGGTCAACCGTATCAATTAAAGCTGTCTTCTCCTGACCTTTTATCAG
>NCRO01000073.1 GCA_002849045.2 Candidatus Sediminicultor secundus | reverse complement strand
GGAGATGTGAATAAGAGAAGGGGATAGGGAAATTCCCTTTGGGTTAATGGGGGACCAGTTAGGGATAAAACATATCTATACCAGGCCCTACAGACCTTAAGACCAATGGTAAGGTCGAGGCCTTCTGGAAGATCATCAAAAATGAGTTCTTCTATCCCAATTTCTTTCTTCCTCCCCCAATAAGTGGGGATAACCACTACAATTCGCATGATTTTCTTTCTCCTTCTCCTTTGTGTAAATAATTTTTATTAAACTTATCTTTCCTTGGTTAAAATATTACTTCCTTATATATTTTTTCTACTTCTTTAATGGTATTTTCCCAGGAAAAATTATTAACCGCATATTCGTGTGCCCGCTTTCTTCTTTCTTTTTTATCCGGTCTTACCAACTCATTAATGATAGCTTCGGACAGAGCAATATCATCCTCTACATCGACCAGAGCACCAATATCTTCATTGATAAAATCAGGCAGCCCTCCCTGATTGGTGCCTACTACCGGAGTCCCACAGGCCAGTGCCTCTATAGCCACCAATCCAAAAGGTTCGCTCCGGGAAGGCACAGTACTTACATCGGCAATATTATATAAATCGATAAGCTGCTCATCACTAATATACCCCAGGAAAAAGGTATTTTTCAGCTCTAAAAAATTTTTAAGTTTATTTAATTCATCATATAGTACTCCATTACCGGCAATTAAGGTCAGGACTTTTTCTTTCATCTGGTTTTCATATATTTTAGCAGCTTTTAATAATATGTCTACCCCTTTGAAATGAGCTAATTTTCCGGTAAAAGAAACAATATAATCTGGTATCTCATTTATACCAAACTTCTCTAAGGCTTCCTTTCGGGAGGCATCTTTTACTTTAAAAAGCTTGGTATCATATCCGTTATAGACAATTTTTCTTTTCTCGTCTTCTATATGGTAAAGTTCTTTGGTCTCCCTATCTACCTGTTTAGATATGGTAATAACTTTTCGAGCATTTTGAGCACCCTTTAAGGCGTAAGGATGATATCTTTTGTCTTGCTTAAATCCTTTCAGGTCTGTTCCGTGCACTGTTACTACATAAGGAAGACCGGTTTTTTGGGCAGCATAAGGGGTAATCCAGAGATGCTGGGCGTGAATAATATCGGGTTTAAATTTATCTGCCTCTTCTTGGGTAACCCTAACCATTATATCAATATAGTCTCTCATCTGCTTTTTATCTAATTGATAAAAAGTGGCATTGCTCCGGGGATGACTGGTAAAACAGGGAAAATTAAAATCAATTTCATAATCTTTACTGTTGTCACCCCTAAACATTATCGGTCTCATTTCAAAAATTTCCGGGGGTACCTCTCGATTTTCTGGAAATATAACTTTAACCTTATGCCCAATTTCGGTTAGCTCTTTAGCTAAATTTTTAGTGTAAACTCCGCTCCCCGAACCCTCCAGGGGGAAGTGGTTGATTATTAATATTTTCATTTTTTACCCTCCCCATTTCTCTAATTTTTTGATAAAATCATTCCAGGCCCTCATAGTATTTTTGTATTCACTGATTACCCGTTCTAAATTATGGTAAGATATTTCTAAGGCCTCGGGCAAGATTAAGAATCTCTCATCCTTAAGATAAGAGGCCACGGCCTTGGAGCCGATAATTATATTTTTTTTCTGTCTGTTTTTTACCTTTTCTACATCTTCCCCTTTTAACCAATTAAGAAAAGGATTCCGTCCAATCCAGCCCAGACAGGTATAATAGAATCTATCTTTTATAGATTTATCTTTTTTTATATCCGGTACCTCAGGATAATTTCCAAAGGTATTATGGAATA
>NCRO01000072.1 GCA_002849045.2 Candidatus Sediminicultor secundus | reverse complement strand
AATTGATGACAGTAGCTATGAAATAGAAGTTGCAGTTAATGAGATTGATAGCTTGGAGATAGAAGTAGGGCAGGAAGTAATTATCATCCTGGATGCTTTCCCTGGGAGAGAATTTTCAGGAAAAGTAAGGGAGATTCATAATTACACTCAAAATGTAAACGGAGTAGTTACTCTTCCGGTTACAGTAAAGTTAGATAAGACAGATAAGCAGTTTAAGCCCGGTTTTTCCGCTTTAGTGGAAATTGTTATTGGTATAGCAGAAGGCGAATTATTAGTTCCTATTAGTGCAATCCTTGACCGAAAAGGGCAGCAGATGGTAGTTAAAGTGGTGGATAATAAGCCGGTGTTCACTCCGGTAAAAGCCGGATTTAGCGATGGAGTTTATACGGCAATTGAAGAGGGATTGGCTGAGGGTGAAGAGATAGTGATAAATGTTTACGAATTTGCTAAAGCAGGTTCTAAAAACGATGGCACACAACGGACCCCAGGAATGGGTGGATTTATGAGGCAGCACGAATAAAGATTTAGTAAAATAATGTAGAAGGTAATATCTAAATGTTAGAAATAAAAAAAATAAAAAAAATATACCAGATGGGAAAAGTGAAGGTGGAAGCCTTAAGGGGAGTTTCCTTTTATATTGATAAAGGAGAATTCGTAGCTATTATGGGTCCTTCCGGTTCCGGTAAGTCTACTTTAATGCATATTATCGGTTGTCTCGATCAACCTACAGAGGGTAATTTTATAATCGAAGGAAAGGACGTAAGCAAACTGAATGATGATAGACTGGCTGAGATTCGCAATAAGAGTATTGGTTTTGTTTTTCAGCAATATAATCTCTTGTCTCGAACCAGTATTTTGCATAATGTGGAAATCCCACTTATCTATGCAGGGCTAAAGAGTAAACAGAGAAGGAAGTTAGCTATGCAAGCATTAGAGAGTGTGGGCTTAAGTGATAGGGTAAAACATAAACCTAATGAGATATCGGGCGGAGAAAAACAAAGAGCTGCTATTGCTCGGGCTTTGGTTAATGATCCCTTAATTATTTTAGCTGATGAACCAACCGGGAATTTGGATACTAAAACCGGAGAAGAGATTATGAAAATCTTTTATAAATTACACCAACAAGGAAATACTGTTATTATGGTAACTCATGAAGCAGAAGTTGCCAGACATGCCCGAAGGATTATTCATTTACGTGATGGTTTAATTGAAAAGGATGAAGTAAAGAAATGATTTTTGAAATTATAAAATTAGCAATCAATAGCTTAAGAGTAAATAAACTGCGCACCTTTCTTTCTATGCTGGGAATAATTATTGGAGTCGGAGCGGTAATTGCTATTGTTTCTATCGGTTCTGGAGCTCGGGAGCGGATTACTGCTCAAATTTCTGATTTAGGCTCTAATGTCATAAATATTTTTCCGGGAACCAGCAGAGGATGGGGAGGCAGAGTTAGTAAAAGTTCAGCCGATGTATTCACTTTGGAATTAGCTGATTATATCGAAAAAGTAAGTCCTTCGGTAAAGAGAGTAGTCCCTATTTCCCAGGGTTCGGGTTTATTGATAAAAGGGAATTTTAATATTAAAACTAATATTATCGGAACAGATGCTGGTTATCAGGAAGTAAATAATTATAATCTGGCTCTGGGGCAATTTATAAATGAAGGTGACCTTGCCACCAGTCGAAATATTATAGTATTAGGCTCGGGATTAGCTGAAGAACTATTTGGTAATAATAATCCCTTAGGAGAGAAAATTAAATTATCCTATCAGGGGAGAGATTATCTTTTTACGGTAATTGGGGTGATGGAAGAAAAGGGAGCCGGATTAGCCGGCAATCTTAATGACCAAGCTTATATACCCATTACTACCCTTATGAAAAAACTGTCTAATTCCCGATTTGTTTCCTATTATATAGCTCAGGCAAACTCCGGTGATGAAGCCTCAGCTGCAGTGGGAGAAATAGAATATTTTTTAACCAAATATCTGGAAGATGAGGAGCAAGAAAAATTTAACCTGCTAAGTCAAGACCTAATTTTAGATACTATTAGTTCAGTTACTGCCGCCCTAAGTCTAATGCTGGGAGGAATTGCAGCTATATCCCTACTGGTAGGGGGAATTGGAATTATGAATATTATGCTGGTATCGGTAACTGAGAGGACCAGAGAGATAGGAATTCGTAAGGCTTTAGGAGCAAAAAATAAGAATATTATGAGCCAGTTTCTTATCGAAGCTTTGAGTTTAAGCGGAATGGGAGGGCTGATTGGTATTGCTTTCGGTTGGTTAGGTGCTTATGCTATTGCGCAAGCCGGAAAGTGGCCCCTTGTAGTTTCTCCTATCTCTGTTTTATTAGTTTTTGGTTTTGCATTAATTATTGGTCTTTTCTTCGGTCTATACCCCGCTATGAAAGCTGCCAAAATGGATCCCGTCGACGCCCTACGATACGAATGAAAAACATACCAGAGGACCGTCCCCTGGTATGTTTTTAAAAAAAATAAAAATATTTTAAATTAAAAAAAGGATTTTTAAGATACTCTATCGAATATAAAAAGTAATATAGAAAATGTGGCCAGGGATAATCCTTGGGCACAAAAATAAAAAAATAAAAGGAGGATTTTTAAGATGAAAAGACAGTACAAAGTACTATCAATTTTACTGACCTTGACCTTAGTTTTTGGCTTGCTTTTTTCGTATGTTTTTGCCGCAGATACTACAACCATTACTATTCTCGGAAGTTCAGACCTGCATGGACGAATTTACTCTCACGATTACGCGACTGATGAAGCAGACAGTGATACCGGACTGGCCAAGATTGCAACTCTGGTAAAACAGGAAAGGGCGATTGACCCTGATGCGCTTTTAATTGACTGTGGAGATACCGTTCAGGATAACAGTGCGGATTTGTTTAATGATTTACCTGTACATCCTATGATTGCAGGATTAAATTTCTTAAATTATAATGCATGGACTATCGGAAACCATGAGTTCAATTATGAGAAAGCTTTTTTAGAAAAAAATGTCGCAACTTTTAATAATTCAGTTTTATCCGCTAATATCTTAAAGACCGACGGAACTTATTTTGTTAAACCTTATGAAATTTTTGAGGTTAATGACGTGCGGGTTGCTATCGTGGGTATGACTCCACCTCATGTTACTCAATGGGAAGCAAGTGCTCCGGAACATTTTGAAGGTTTAACTTTCCCCGGCACATTAGAGCAATCTAAAAAGGTTATTAAAGAACTTGAGGGCAAATACGATGTCCTGATTGGAGCATTTCATTTAGGTCCGGAAGGAGATCATGGCTTTGAAGGCTCAAAAACAATTGCTGAAGCCTGTCCGGAGTATTCAGTTATTTTCTGCGGACATGCCCATTCAAAATATAATGAAGTAACAAACGGAGTGCACATAATTGAACCGGGAAAATGGGGATGGGCCTTAGCCAAAGCAGTGATTAAGATGGAAAAAGTCGGAGATAAATGGGAGGTAGCTGAAGTAACTACTGAAAATATTGAAACTAAACCAGTCGATCCTGACCCGGAAGTTTTGGCAGAATTTAAATTTGTACATGATGAATCGGTTGCTGATGCCAATTTAATAGTAGGAGAGATTACTGCTGATTTTATCGCCTCTCCTGATTATATTACCGGAGAAGCTAAAATAACCACTATGCCTACCTCTCAATTAGAAGATACTTCGGTAATTGATTTAATTAATGAAGTGCAAATGTTTTATACCGAATCAGACGTTTCTTCGGCAGCACTCTTTAATTTTGGCTCAAATTTATTAAAAGGACCCTTCAAAAAGAAAGATGTTGCCTTTATTTATAAATATCCCAACACCCTGGTAGGAACAAAAATTACCGGTGCAAACCTGAAAAAGTATATGGAGTGGTCAGCAAGTTATTACAATAATTGGAAAGAAGGAGATGTTACCATCAGTTTTAATCCCGATATCCGTGGTTACAACTATGATATGTTCTCCGGGATGACTTATGAGGTTAATCTCTCTAAACCAGCAGGAGAACGGGTTGAAAATATACTTGTAAATGGCCTGCCGCTTGTTGATAATAATGTTTATACTCTATCCTTAAATAATTATCGTTTTGGAACATTGCTGGGATTGGAATTGGTAACTATGGATGATAGATACTATGACTCCTATGAGATTATACAGGATGCCGGTAGAATTCGAGCAATGATTGTAAAATATGTTCAAGAAGAAAAAGGCGGAGTATTAGCTCCCACAGTTGACAACAACTGGAAGATAACCGGAGTTGAACTTGAATCTCCTTTTAAAGAAGTAATTTTCGATATGGTAAGAAAAGGAGAATTAACTATTCCGACTTCCGAAGATGGTAGAACATTGAATGTAAAAGCACTAAATGTTTACGAACTCATCGATGAAGGAATATTAAAAGTTTCTGCTTATGTGGTACAAAAAGGAGATAACTTATGGGCAATTGCTGAGAAATACGGTTTTACCTGGGAAGAATTAAATGAGATTAATGACTTAGAAAATGCAAGATTAATTCTCCCCGGTCAAACTATCTTAGTTCCTGTTCTACCCTGAAAAATGAAAATTTAGTTTAAATTTAAAAACCCTATCGCCGCTGTAATGGATGGCGGTAGGGTTTTTGACTAAATAGTGTGAATCAGTGTAATTCAAGGGACGGTTCTTTGCATCAACTTAAAAGCGATTAAGGGGGTGGTTAAAATAAAAGCAAAAAAATTAATAGGTTTTGCTTTATTGATTATTACACTGTTTTCTTTTGCTACTTTTATTACCTGTGCTGATAGGAGTTTTAAAATAACCGACTATCAAGCTCAGGTGAAAATATTAGAAAATGGTGATATTCAGGTAAGCGAAATTTTTGAGTATAGTTTTGATGGCGATTTTAATGGCATAATAAGAACTATAGGAATTAAAGGGTCGGATGGATTTAAGTATTTCAAGGCTTCCGAATATTTCCCTGAAGATAAAGAATTAGAATATACTCAAAGTCTCGCCGCAGATATGGTGACTTATAAAATTTATGATAAATCCAGCAACGAAAGAAAATTATTTCTACTGGAATACCAATTAGAAAATGTTGCAACTTTATATAATGACATCGCAGAATTTTATTGGAAATTCTTCGATGAGTCCAATACTTCCCCCATTGGTCACATTAAAATAGAAATAGAGCTCCCGTCTGCAGAAGTCTCGCCAGAAGAAATAAAAGTGTTTGGACATGGCCCGCAAGATGGAAAAGTGTTTATCCTGGAGGACGGTAAAATAGTATATGAAGTTGATGGATTACCTTCGAGAGAAATGGTGGAAGCGAGAATCTTATTCCCTACCCGCATAATTCCCAACAGCACCAAAATAATTAACCAGAATAAATTTGCTGAAATAATGAAAGAGGAATTAGCCTGGGCTAAAAAAGCAGATAGAGAAATGTATTTTAATGTTATCGGTTTTTTATTAGCTCTTCTGGTAGTGTTATTTAATATATTCCTGGCTATTCGGCTCTACTTTAAATATGATAGAGAGCTCAAGCCAGAAGTTGAAATGGATTATTACCGTGAATTACCCCAGGATATTACACCCGCAGTGTTGAACAAATTAATGAGTATCCAGGGAGTAGGCAGTAAAGATATTATGGCAACTTTAATGGATTTGGTGCGTAAGAAATATTTAAAGATTGAAGAGATTCCAAAAGGAAGAAAGAAAGATTATAAATTTATATTAATTGAAGAAAGTGACACTACTAATTTAAATGAACATGAATCATATTTAATCCATTGGCTTTTTTATTCTATCGGTAATGGGGCGAGTGTAACTTTAAAAGAGATAAAAGACTCCGCTAAAACATCAAGAACCCAGAGTACTTTTCGGCACAATTATAATAAATGGGTGAAAAAAGTGGGAGAGGAATTTAAAAAATATAATTATTTCGGTCAATCCAAAGAAGGATTAAAGACTGCAGGTAAGATAGTTTTAATGGAATTTGCCGGAGTATTTTTATTGTTTGCCCTGGGAGCCCTGTTAAAGATGCAGTTGTTTATTATTATACCCCTATTGTTTGCTGTCGGTTTCACTGGTTTTGGGGTGATAATCTATGGTGCATTGATAAGAAAAAAAACTCAAACGGGAATCAACGAATACACCAAATGGAGGGCATTTAAAAGATTTTTATTACATTTTAGCAATATGAAGGATTACGAGATCCCCTCTATAATAGTTTGGGAGCATTATCTGGTTTACGCTATCTCCCTGGGAGTGGCAGATAAAGTAATTTCAAAATTAAAACTGGCCTTAAGTAGTCAAGATATATCTTTAAGGAATTCTACTTACTTATACTGTATGACTGATAGAAGCGGAAGATTAAATAACAGTATGTTTAAGTCTTTTGATAGAGTATTTACTTCTGCTTTTGCCAGCGCAACTGCTTCAACCGGTTCAGGCGGCGGCTTCTCTTCCGGAGGCGGAGGAGGAGGCGGTGGCGGCGGAGCCGGTGCTTTTTAAATGATTTATTAAAACGAAAAATGAAAAAGAGAAAGGGGTGTTTTTATGAGTTTTATAGCGATTTTAGGTATTCTAATTGTAGCGTGGGGGGTTCTTGCTTATAATAAATTAGTAATGCTAAGAGGGAGAATAGATAATTCCTGGGCGCAGATCGATGTTCAGCTAAAAAGAAGATTTAATCTAATTCCTAATCTGGTAAGCTCCGTAAAGGGATACGCCAAACATGAGAAAGAAACATTAGAAGAAGTAACTGCATCCAGAACCAAATATTTGTCGGCAAAAACACCGGAGGAAAAATTGGAAGCGAATTCAGGGTTAGCCGGTGCCCTCAGTCGATTATTTGCAGTTGCTGAAAATTATCCTGATTTAAAGGCTAATACAAATTTCCTGGATTTACAAAAACAACTGAAAGATACCGAAGACAAAATAGGTTTTTCAAGACAGTTCTATAATGATACTGCTATGAAATATAATGTAGCTATAATTCAAGTACCTACTTCAATAGTAGCCAATCTGTTTAATTTTAAGAACAGGCCTTATTTCAAAACAGAAGGAGAAGAAAGAGAAAACGTCAAAGTAAAATTTTAAAAAAAGAACAGGGGACCGTTGTCCCCTGTTTCCGTTCCTGACAATGAATTATGGAAGATGTACATGAATTAATTAAAAAAAATAATCAGATAAAGAAATTTTGTCTGTACGGGTTTTTAAAAAATCTTCGTTTTTTTGAACCCTACTTATATATTTATCTAATACAGGTAGTGCACCTTAACCTGTTCCAGATAGGGACTTTATTTTCTATTAGAGGGATAATTATTTACCTATTTGAAGTGCCCTCCGGGATATTCGCCGACCAATACGGAAAAAAGAACGAGCTGATGATCTGTTTCATCTTCTATATCGCCTCTTTCTTCTTCTTTTTCCTGGGAGGAAGTTATGCCATTGTAGCTGTAGCTATGGTCTTCTTTGGCCTGGGAGAAGCTTTTAGGTCAGGCACCCACAAAGCTATGATTTATGCCTATTTAGAACAGAAGGGCTGGTTTGAACATAAGACTTTTGTCTATGGCCGCACCCGCTCTTTTTCCTTAATCGGTTCTTCTTTATCTGCCTTTGCTGCAATCTTTTTGATTATTAAATTACCCAGGATGCAATCGATTTTCTTATTCAGTATCATCCCCTACATCCTTGATTTTCTCTTAATCTGGTCCTATCCAGATACCCTAAATGAACCGGTAGAATCTACTATCAGTATAAAAAAATTTATTATTCATAGCATTAAACAGTTAAAAAATGTTTTTGCCAACATTTCCCTCAGAAATGTAGTAGTGAGTTCCTCACTCTTTGATGCCATTTTTAAAGTTTTAAAAGATTATATTCAGCCTATCTTAAAAGACCTTATTTTAATTTCAGGAATTTACATAGTAGTCTCGATGGAAGCAGGCACTCAGTTAAAAATTATTTTAGGACTTATTTATGGAGTGATGTATATCTTTAGTTCATGGGTTTCCCGAAATGTTTACCGCTTAAACCTAAAATATAAGTCAGACAAACTGATGGATATCAGTTTTGACATTTTAAGTATAATATTTTTTATAATGTTTTTTGCTATCAAAACTAAAATTATGTTAGCAGTTATACTTCTTTACTTTTTCCTTTATCTTTTGAAAGACGGAAGGCGCCCCCTGGCGGTTGATGTTTTCGGTGATTATATGAAAAGAAATGAAAGAGCAACGGTAATGTCAATTGAAAGCCAGGTCGGTTCATTTTTTATGATAGTGTTAGCCCCTTTATTCGGCTATATCGCTGATAGATTTGGTATCGCTATCTTATTCTTTGTAATAGGATTATTAATATTAATTCTAAATAGATTTTTAAGAGTGGAAAAAAATAAAAAATGTTAGTGTAAACTTTTTCTATCTTTCCTTTCTCTTTCTTAACTCGATACTCGATACTATATACTCGATACTTTCTTTCGATATTATTTGAATATCTCATAGAATATATTATAATTAAATTAGAGAGGATATAATAGAAAACAAAAAATAAAGCACTTAGGAGGAAATAAATGAGTTCAAAAGTTCCAACCAGAGAAGAAGCTTATCAATTACTTACAGAATATAATAAAAGTGATAGTCTGACAAAACATGCTTTAGCCGTAGAGGGAGTTATGCGTTACTTTGCCCGTAAGCGGGGAGAAGATGAAGAAAAATGGGGTGTTATCGGCCTGGTTCATGACCTTGATTATGAGCAGTTTCCCGAAGAGCACTGTCATAAAAGTGAGGAGATATTAAAAGAAAAGGGCTGGCCTGAGGAATATATCCGAGCAGTAGTAAGTCATGGTTGGGGGCTCTGTTCGGAAGTTGAGCCACAAACAGAATTGGAGAAAGTTCTTTATGCTATAGATGAGCTTACCGGTCTGGTGGTAACTACAGCTTTGGTTCGTCCCTCCAAAAGTGTTATGGACGTAAAAGTAAAATCAGTGAAAAAGAAATGGAAAGATAAAAGATTTGCTGCCGGAGTAGATAGGTCTATCATTGAAAAAGGTGCCCAGATGTTAGGCATGGAAATTACTGATATCATTGCTGATACCCTCGCAGGTATGCAGGAGGTAGCAGAAGAAATCGGTCTAAAGGGGGTATGAATAAAATATAAATAGTCCTTCAGTATTCATCTATAATTGGAGAGAATTCAATTAAAAGGAGAAAAATTATGAAAAAAACATTAGTTTTAATGCTGATGTTATTGCTACCTGTTTTCTTATTATCGGGCTGTTTAAATAATGAACCAATATTATCATTATCTTATGTAGAATGGTATACCACTACAGAAGAAATAGATAATATGGTTTTCGGTAATGTACATCTTAATTTAAGTGGATCTACCACCGGAGATAAAGTAACGGTTATAACTTATGGAGATGGAGTAATTGGAGAAATAGAACTTGATTTAGACCAGGATAAAAGATTTGCCCAAGAAGTTATGATACGATTTACTCATGCTGCAGATAATGTTCCTCGCAAATATAGCACTGTGCTTACTGCTTATAAAGGGAGTTATACTACAAGTATAAGTTTAGAAAGCGAAGAATTAACCTACTTGGAGTGATGCTTATCAAATAGAAAAATTATTAGATGATTGCAACCCAAAAAGTAAACAAAATGGTAAGGTAGAGACACGATGCATCGTGCCCACAAGAGGTATTAGGCAATAAAAGTTGGAAAATTTTTAAATAAATAGGGCAGAGCTACACTCTGTCCTATTTATTTAAATATAAATTATCAGGAGGAATTATGTTAAAAAAATCTGAAGAAATTAATCTGAATATCCGAAAGGCTTCCGTAGAGGATGTCCCCTTAATTCTTAAATTTATAAAGGAACTTTCAGTATATGAAAAAATGACAAAAGAAGTGGTGACTACTGAAGATATTCTCCGAGAAACCCTCTTTGGAGATAAATCATATGCTAAAGTCCTTATAGCGGAAATTGAGGAAAAACCCGTAGGTTATGCTTTGTACTTTTATAATTTTTCTACTTTTGTGGGGCGACCCGGTCTTTATATAGAAGATGTATTTGTTTCTGAGGAATATCGAGGACAAGGAATCGGCACCGCCTTATTTAAATATTGTGCTCATATTGCCAAAGAAAATAAATGTGTTAGAATGGAATGGCTTGTTTTAAAATGGAATCCCGCTCGGAAAATTTATGACCATATGGGTGCAAAACCTATGGATGAATGGGTGGTGTATCGTTTAACCGGTGATGCCTTAGACAAAATGGCGGATTTATAGTCGCTAAATATTTTATTATCTTTCCTATGAAAGTGAGAATCTGTCTTTGTAGGGGCGTATTGCATACGCCCCTATTATTTCCGCATTAATATAAAATCGTAGGACAAGCGTCTCGCCTGTCGAGGTAGTGATCGGATTTATCCGACCCGCTTTCTTATGCTTATTATCTACAAGGAGATATTTTGAAAACTTTTTTAAAAAACAATACTACTTATATAAAATTATTTCTGGTAGCCTTATTTTTCGGAGGCACCTTTATTGCCGGAAGGATAATGGCGGCAAACCTTCCTCCTTTCACTTCAGCTTTTTTACGATTCCTGTTAGCTTCTTTCTTTTTGATTTTATTTGTCTTTAAAAAATATGGTAAATTCCCCCGGATTAACTTCCCACAATTTTTATTAATTATAGCTCTCGGACTAACCGGCGTCGTGGGTTACAATTTCCTCTTTTTCTCGGGATTAAAATTTATTACAGCCAGCCGGGCTTCTATGATCATATCTTTGAATCCTTCCCTAATTACTATACTTTCAGCTTTAATACTTAAGGAAAAATTTACTAAATTTAAATTTACAGGAATTATTCTTTCTTTAACCGGGGCATTAATAGTTATTTCCCAGGGCAATATCCAGGTTATCCTGCAAGGTAACATTGGATGGGGGGAACTATTTATATTGGGATGTGTGGTCTGTTGGTCTTCCTTTACTGTGCTTGGTAAAATTACAATGAAAGGTCTAAAGCCAATTATAGCCATCACCTATGCCTGTCTTGCCGGTACTCTAATTCTAATTTTACCCGCTTATCAGGAAGGTGTTCTTCAAAATTTCATGCAATATAGTATAGAAGTATGGTTGAGTGTATTTGCTTTAGGATTTTTGGGAACCGCTTTAGCCTTTACCTGGTTTTATGAAGGAATTGATAAAATTGGTCCTTCCCGGGCCGGAATATTTATTAATTTTGTGCCCATCTTTGCTACTTTGATGGCTGTTCTGATTCTCCACGAAAAACTATCTCCCTCTCTTATTGTCGGAGCAATCTTCGTAGTCAGCGGAGTGTATCTAACTAATTATCAAGCTAAAAATATTCAGATAGAAAAAGTTAAAGAAATAAATGTAGGGGCTTAATTCATCAAACCTGTCTTTTTCTTATTTTATATTTCTTCCTAACGTAGGGGCACGATGAATCGTGCCCATCTTTTTCTCAATATCCTCCCCCTTCGAGGGGGAACGGGCAGGTAAAATCTTATCCACTTGAACAATTATCACCGAAGATACAACCATCAAAATCCCTACAATCTTACCCCGTATTCCCCAGGGAAGTCCTTGGGAATCTTACAGCTCCCGGAAAGATGCTAACCGGAATCGTAAAAAAGCTGAAGTGAAAGGAGGAAGGTTTGCCGC
>NCRO01000071.1 GCA_002849045.2 Candidatus Sediminicultor secundus | reverse complement strand
CTTTTTGTTTTAAATTTATTGTATAGGAATTTCCTTTTTCCGTAGTAGCCCCCGGTTAGTAGATACTCACTTAACAGGGTAAGTCTACTGTAGATAAAATAGTTGTATTTAAGAGCTCTAATTGTGTATCTTGAATTTTGTATTTGAAACTAACGACTATTCACTATTCACTAACGACTAATTTATTAGCTATATATCGATAACCGAAAACTGAATTTCTTCACACGATACACGATACGCAATACACGATACTAGATATAATTTTGACAAAAATAATAAATAACTATATTATAATAAAAAATTATGAATAAAGAAGAAATACGAAGGAATATACTGAAAAAAAGGCATTCTTTATCAAAAGAAGATATAAGGGATAAAAGTCGACAAGTATTTTTAAACCTGGCCGAGACCGTAGAGTATATAAATTCCCAAAATATTATGTTCTATGTTGCTACCAGAAGTGAAGTGCAGACCGAAGAAATGATTAAAATGTCTATTAAAATGGGTAAAAATGTTTTTGTTCCTATTATCTTACCAGAATGCCTTAACTTAGCTCCTTCGAAAATATTTGATTTTGATATTGAATTAGAAAAAGGCAAAAAAGGAATTTTAGAACCGAAGAAAGAATATTATAGATTATTCCCTTCAGAAAATATTGATTTAATAATAGTACCCGGAGTCGCTTTTAATTTAAGCGGAAATAGAATTGGCAGGGGTTTCGGATATTACGATAATTTTTTAAGAAAAGTTCGCTCTTCTGCCAAAATTGTTGCTTTAGCTTTTGGAATGCAGATAGTAGAAAAAATACCCAATGATAAAAATGATATCCTGGTACATAAAATTATAACCGAGAAAAGAATTATAAATAGTATATAGTATATCGTATTATCGTATATAGTAAAGAAAATAAAGAAGAGAAAAAAGTAGGATTTGATTTATTAAACCCGCTTATAAAATTATCAAAACCGAGATTGCCACGCTCCGATAAACCGGAGCTCGCAATGACAAATAAATCAAATTAATTGTTTATTTTTCTTGTGTCGAATGTTAGGTTTTATTTAATAATTTCTCATTAACGATATACGATATACGATGCACGCACGACGATATACGAGAAAAGGAAGTATGTGAGGACTATGGAGTTAAACAAAAAAAATAAAGTAGAAAAAGCAGAAAAAAATTCTAAAGAAGAAATGAATGAAATGATTAGCCAATCTTTAGAAAAATTTAAAAAAATAAAAAGAGGAGATATAATAAAAGGCCAGATAATGAATGCCGATGAAGATGGATATTTGGTCGATATAAAATATAAAATGGAGGGGCACCTTCCCAAAACTGAAAAATCACTCTTTTCTAAAGAAGAAGTAACCATAACCCACACCTTAGAAATTGGCGATGAAGTTTATCTGTATGTTACCAATGTCGATGAAAAGAATGGAAATATTGCTTTATCAAGAGAGAGGGCAAAATACTTTCAACTATGGGAAAAACTTAATGAAACATATAAAAAGAAAGAAAAAATTAATGCAGAAGTGATAGAAAAAAATTCAAATGGTTTAATTGTTAATATGGGGTTAAAAGGATTTGTTCCTAAATCTCAGATCGAAACTAAATTTATAAAAGATGAAGATTTAGATAAATATATAGGGAAAAAATTAGATTTTGTTATAATTAAACTGGAAAAAAGGGAGAATAAAGTTATTCTCTCTCATCGTCTAATTATAGAGAAAGAACGTAAAGTAATGCATAAAAAAACCTTAGCTGGTTTAACAGTGGGACAGGAAAAAGAAGGGATTGTAACTAATATTACTAAATTTGGAGCATTTGTTGATATAGGTGGAGTCGAAGGGTTGCTTCATATTTCAGAAATTACCTGGCGTGATCTGAGAGATGCCACTAAATTATTAAAAATTGGAGATAAAATAAAGGTAAAAATTATTGACTACAATAAAGAAAATAAAAAAATATCCCTGAGCATAAAACAATTTTCCCCGGATCCTTGGGAGAATGTTAAAGAAAAGTATTCTATTGGTGACGAAGTAGAAGGAAAAGTGATGAAAATTAAAGATTTTGGTGCTTTTGTTGAAATAGAAGAAGGCCTTAATGGTCTATTGCATATTTCAGAAATGGCCTGGGCCTATGTAAAGAATCCTTCAGAATTAGTTTCCGAAGGAGAAGTTTTAAAATTAAGAGTTTTAGAGATCGAACCTGAAAAAAAGAAAATATCTTTAGGTTTAAAGCAATTATTAACTAACCCCTGGGAGGATGTTAAGAAAAAATATCCTATTGACTCTGTCGTGGAAGGGAAAATCACTCAAGTAACTTCTTATGGAGCTAATGTGGAGCTGGAAGCAGGAGTATCCGGAACAGTTCATTTATCTGAGATTGATTGGGAATATGTAGAAAGACCTTCCGCAGTATTTAAAAAATATATGGTGCTTCCTTTAAAAGTACTAAAAATAGATGAGGATGCCCACTTAATATTTTTAAGTAGAAAACGAACTTTACCCAACCCATGGGAGGATATTGATAAATTTTACAAAATAGATTCTGTTGTAAAAGGCAAGGTAATAAGAGTAAGAGATTTTGGAGCATTTGTTAAATTAGATAAGGGAATAGAGGGATTTGTGCCTGTGTCAGAAATAGACTGGGAGAGGATTAGACATCCGAGTGAAAAATTAAAAAAAGATAAAGAATACGAGTTTAAGGTAATAAAAATAGATAAAGAAAAATTACAGCTGACTTTAAGTAAAAAAAGATTAATGCCAGACCCCTGGTTAGAGATTAAAAAGAAATACGCAGTTGGAACTTTAGTGGAAGGAAAGGTGGTAAATCTTACGGATTTTGGAGCTTTTGTAAATTTAGAAGAAAATATTGATGGCTTAGTCCCATTATCAGAAATATCCCATAAAAAAATAGATAATCCGGAAAGTGTTCTTTCAGTGGGAGAAGAAGTTTCAACTTTGGTAATAAAATTAGATAGTCGAAGGAAAAAGATAAGTTTAAGTATTAGAAGAGCTGAAAAAGAAGAACAAAAAAGATTTCTGAAAGAGCATAATAAAAAACAGAGTGTAGATAAAATATTATTCAAGGATTTATTTGGAGATTTATTTAAAAACAAATAAGTTAGTCGTTACTGTACTAGTCGTTAGTGAATAGTCGTTAGTCGTTAGTTTTAAATGCAAGATGCAAGTTTTTAATTAAAAGTTGCAAGATGCGAGATGCAAGGTGCAAGATAAATTAGTCGTTAGCGAAGAGTATCAAAGCGTAAAGTGTAAATCTAAAAACGCAAAACCAAAACCTAAAACTTAAAATTGAAGAAAAAGCTTTGAATTTTTAATTATGGTTTTTCGCTTTTCTCTTTTCGCTTTAAGTTTTTAGTTTAATGTTAGCGCTGTATACCGCTATTTCTTTTTTTTAAACTTGAAACTTGAAACTCGCAACTTGTAACCTGTTACTCATTACATATTACTTGTTACTGTATTTTATATGAGATACGAATCAATGAATATGAGGGGAGTTATATAAATGGAAAAGCCCAAAAAAACCCTATACTAATCAAAGAATCGGAGATATTTTAATTGAACAAGGATTAGTCACCTCCCAACAATTAAAAGAAGCCCTTAAAATGCAAAAAAACGGTAATAAAAAAACGATTAGGTGAAATATTCGTTGAAATAGGGGCTATAAGCAAGGAAGAACTGTATGGAATTTTGCAATATGTTTATGAAAGCGAATATGTAGATCTATCAAATTATGTAATAGATCCAGAAGTAATATCTATTATACCAGAAAAAATTGCCCTACGGTTTAAATTAATCCCCCTAAGTAAAAGTGATTATGAATTAATTATTGCTATGGCTAACCCATTAGATGTTTACGCTATAGATTTTGTAAGAGATTATACTAAAACAAAAAGGATCAAATCATTATTAGCCACCGAAGAGGATGTTCTAAATGCTATTACTAATTATTATGAATTGGGCGAATATGATGACATAATTGAAAAATTAGGAACAGAAATAGTATTCAAAGAAGAGGAAGAAGAGGAAGATTCTAAAAAATTAGAAGCAATAAGCAGGGAAGCCCCTATTATACAGTTGGTAAATATGTTAATTGTGCAAGGTGTTAAGGATAGAGCAAGTGATGTTCATATTGAACCAAATGAAAAAGGGCTTTTAATTCGTTTCCGAATTGATGGAATGCTGCACGATATTAGAACTTTACCCAATACAATTAAATCCGCGGTTATCTCTCGGACAAAAATATTAGCCAAGATGGACATTGCTGAAAGACGCCTTCCCCAGGATGGACGTTTCCAGGTAAAATTCGGAACCAGGGAAGTTGACTTAAGAGTTTCTACTATCCCTACTGTATTTGGGGAGAAAGTTGTTTTGAGATTATTGGATAAAAGTAAAGGATTGATAAAATTAGAACAAGTTGGATTCAGCCCTGAACAATTAGAGGAATTTAAATCGATAATTACTAAATCTTATGGAATAATTTTACTCACCGGACCTACCGGTAGCGGAAAAACTACTACTTTATACGCTGCTTTAAATCAAGTAAATTCTAAAGATAAGAATATTATAACTGTAGAAGACCCGGTAGAATATAAATTAGACAGAATAAATCAGATTCAAATAAAACCAAAAATAAATTTAATTTTTGCCAACACCCTACGCTCAATATTAAGGCAGGATCCGGATATTATAATGGTCGGAGAAATAAGAGATATTGAAACTGCTCAAATCGCAGTTCAAGCAGCTTTAACCGGGCATTTAGTTTTCAGTACTCTTCACACTAATGATGCAGCCAGTGCCTTAACCAGATTGATTGATATGGATATTGAAACATTTTTAATATCATCTTCGGTAATAGGAGTAATTGCTCAAAGATTGGTTAGGGTTATATGTGAAAAATGCAAAGAAGAATATACTCCTGGAAAAAATGTCTTGAGCGGACTTAATATTGAGGACAACTTAAAGAAAGGTGGTAAAATTAAACTGTGCAGAGGAGCAGGTTGTTCTTTTTGTAAGAATACAGGGTATTACGGAAGAACTTCCATATATGAACTTATTGTCTTGGATGAGGAGATTAGAGCATTGATAATATCAAAAACCTCAAGTAACGTAATCAAAGATGCTGCTATTAAAAAAGGAATGAAAACGCTAAAGGATAGCGGGCTGGAAAAAGTAAAGCAGGGAATTACTACTTTAGAAGAAGTGATAAGAGTGGCAGGATAGGTGTAAAACCGTATCTCGTATCTCGTGAATCGTATATCGTAAAGAAAACAAGAGAGAGAAGTATAATTCAGGTGCAAGAGCTAAAATCAGAATAAATTCGTATCTCGTATCTCGTATTTCGTATCTCGTCAGGAAAATAGAATTCAGAAAGAAGGAGACAGAATTCAGAATTCTATCTCCTTCTTTCTTACTAAATACTAAATACTATATACTAGTTTATATTCTGACTCCTGGCTCCTGACTACTGAATGCATAAGCAAGTAATTTTAAAAGAAGGAGAAATGTTTTTAATGAACTACATGACCAGCAATGAAATAAGGGAAAAATTTTTAAAATTCTTCGAAAGCAAAGGACACAAAATAACCCCCAGTGCTTCCCTCGTACCTTCAGATCCCAGTATTTTACTAACCATTGCCGGAATGGTCCCCTTTAAGCCCATATTTTTAGGTCAGATTAAGTCATCATTCAAAAGAGCTGTCACCAGCCAGAAATGCATTCGGACAAATGATATTGAAAATGTTGGAAAGACCGCCCGACACCATACTTTTTTCGAAATGTTAGGTAACTTTTCTTTTGGCGATTATTTCAAAGAAGATGCAATTAAATGGGCCTGGGAATTCTTCACCAAGGTTATAGGATTTCCTGAAGAAAAATTATGGGTCTCTATATTTAAAGATGATGATGAATCCCATGATATCTGGCACAATCTTATAGGTCTTCCCGAAAAAAGAATTGTAAGATTGGGCGAAGAAGATAATTTTTGGAAAGTCGGTCCAACTGGGCCTTGCGGGCCTTGTTCAGAAATATATATAGATTTAGGTGAAGAAAAAGCGTCAAAAGAAGGCGGCGGGGTGGGCGTAGACGGCGACAGATATCTGGAATTATGGAATTTGGTATTTATGCAATACAATCGCGAGGAAGATGGTTCATTGACTCCTTTGCCCAAACAAAATATCGATACCGGTTTAGGTTTAGAAAGAATCGCCTCTGTTTTACAAAAAGTTGATACAGATTTTGAAACAGACTTATTCTTACCCATTATAAAATTTGTTGCTCAGAATGCGGGCATAAAATATAAAGAAGACCAGAAAAAGGACTTAGCTTTAAAGGTAATTGCTGATCATATAAGGGCTTTGGTCTTTATGATTTCCGATGGGATAGTCCCTTCCAATGAAGGCAGGGGTTATGTTCTTCGAATGCTATTGAGAAGGGCTTTTCGCTATGGGAAAGTTATTAACTATAACCAACCATTTTTATACGAAGTTGCTCCGGTGGTAATCAATTTAATGAAAGAAGTTTATCCGAAAATCTATAAAGAGGAAAATAGTATCTGTCAGGTAATCCTTGCCGAAGAAAAAAGATTCCAGGAAACTTTAAATATAGGAATACAAATATTAGATAATTTAAAGGAAGAATTAAAACAAAAGAATAAAAATGAGCTTAGCGGAAGAGATGCATTTAAACTTTACGATACATATGGATTTCCTTTAGAATTAACCAGAGATATTCTGGAAGAAGACGGCTTTGGAATTGAGGAAGATGATTTTAAAAATGAAATGAAAATTCAAAGGGAAAGATCCAGAAAATCGTGGGCAAAAACCAAAGTGAGCGCTGAAGATGATAAAATTAATCAGAAATTATACCAGGATATTTTAGAAGAACGGGGAGAGACAGAATTTATAGGATATGATTCTGTTGAAGCTAAAAGCAAGGTAATTACTATTACCAAAGAAGATAAATTGATAGATAAAGCAGCAGCGGGAGATAAATGCAAAATATTTTTAGAAAAGACACCATTTTATGCTGAAAAAGGTGGGCAGATTGGAGATAAGGGAGTTATAATCTCCACATCTAAAAACAATCTATTAGTAGAAATATTAGATACCCAAGCTCCTATCGAAGGTCTAATTGCTCATTTTGCCGAAATAAACAAAGGGGAAATAAAAGTTGGTGAAGAAGTATTAGCCAGAGTAGATTCATCACAAAGGAAAGCCATTGCGCGAAATCATACTGCCACTCATCTCCTGCACCGAGCGCTTCGAGATGTATTGGGGGACCACGTTAAACAATCCGGCTCTGCAGTAAACAATCATCATCTTCGTTTTGATTTTAACCACTTTGCTCCTTTAACTATGGAAGAATTAGAAAAAATAGAAAATATAGTAAATGAAAAAATATTGGATGAGTTAAAAGTAGAAACCAAGATTAGCACTTTTGATAAAGCAAAAGAAATGGGAGCAATAGCTCTCTTTGGCGAAAAATACGGTGAACAGGTAAGAGTGGTAAAAATCGAAGAATTCAGCTTAGAATTATGCGCAGGGACTCATCTGAATTCTACTTCTAACATCGGTCTGTTTAAAATATTAAATGAAGAGGGGATAGGAAGCGGTATAAGAAGAATTGAAGCAGTAACCGGTAATAGAGCTTTAAAATATATTAAAGAAAAAGAAAATATTATCAACGAAGTTTCGGACAAATTACAAACCATACCTTCTGAAATACCACTAAAGATTAATCAGATTATAAATGATGTTAATAATATGAAAAAGAAAATTAAAATTATTCGTAATAAATTAGCCTATTATGAAGTTGACAAATTGATATCCAAAAAGAAGGAAATTAAAGGAGTAAATATTATATCACTCAAAGTTGAAGTAGAAGATAATAATGGCTTAAGGAATTGGGGAGACTTAATTAAAGATAAAATAAAATCTGGAATTGTAGTATTGGGGACAGAATTAGATAATGGTAAAGTTGCATTATTGGCCATGGTTACCGATGATTTAGCACAAAAAGGTTACAATGCAGGAAATATTATAAAGGCTATTGCCCCTATTGTTGGCGGAAAAGGCGGGGGCAAGAAAACCATGGCTCAAGCCGGAGGTCCAAAAGTAGATAAATTAGACCAGGCATTAGAAAAAGTATACGAGATTATTTAAACAGTATCGAGTATCCAGTATCGAGTATCGAGTATCCAGTATCGAGTATCGAGTATCCAGTATCGAGTATCGAGTAAAATCAGTATCGAGTATATAGTAAAGAGAGAAGAGCAAAGAGTAAAATGACTGAAAAAATAAAAAACTTTCAAGATTTGAGAATTTGGCAAATAGGAATAGAAGTTGTTAAAGATATCTATATAGTGACTAAAAAATTCCCCAAGGAAGAGTTATATGGATTAACTTCTCAAGTGAGACGTTCAGCAGTTTCGATACCATCAAATATTGCCGAAGGATTTAGAAGATATCATAATAAAGAATATAAACAGTTTTTATATATAGCATTAGGAAGTTGTGCTGAATTAGAAACGCAAATAATAATCGCAAATGAATTAGATTATATTAATGAAACTAATAAAACAGGACTTATTGAAAAAATAAAATATATTTGTCGAATGACAGTAAAATTAATAAATAAATTATAAGATATTCTACTATTGTATAAATGTATTGATGCTTTTATTAGTTATTAGCTCAATACTGTTTTGCTAGTTGGACAGTTTCTTTCTTAACTATATACTAGATACTCGATACTCGATACAATTTTAATTGGGGAATTGAATATTGCGAATTTTAGGAATAGATTTAGGCGAAAAAAGAATGGGGATTTCTATAAGTGACGAATTGGGAATTACCGCCCAGGGATTGCCTACAATTAATTCAGTTAACGAAATAGAAGATTTAAAAAATATAAAAAAAATTATCGACGAGTACCGGGTAGAAAAAATAATTTTAGGTTTACCCAAAAATATGAACGGGTCTTTAGGTAAACAGGCAAAAAAGGCCTTATCTTTCGCAGAAAAACTTAAATCATCTTTCCAACTACCTGTAGAATTAGAAGATGAAAGATTAAGCACAAGTAAAGCTGAAAAATTTTTAATTGAAACTGACCGAAGTAGAAAAAAAAGAAAAAAAGTTATTGATAAAATATCAGCAGTAATAATTCTACAATCTTTTTTAGATAGAAGGACGATGAATAAAGAGATAAAAAAATGAACTTTATTGGTAAATTATTTTTCATATTTTCTTTGGTTTTTTTGATTGCTATATTATTTATTACCGCTATATATTTCCCCTTAGAAGAAAATTCTACGACCCAAAAAGTTGTTAATATCCCCTCAGGCACTAATGCCAAAGAGATCGTAGATGTATTAGAAAAAAATGAAATAATTAGAAAAAATAATTATACATTTAGAATTTTAATCAAATTGTCTAAATTAGAAGACAAATTAAAATTTGGTGAATATAACCTTAGCCCCTCAATGAATATGCTCCAAATACTGGATAAATTAGTAAAGGGAGAAGTAATAGCGTATAAAATAACTATTCCAGAAGGCTATACTTATACTCAAATTGCAGAACTATTGGATAAAAAAGAGATTGCAGAGAAGGAAACTTTTTTAAAATTATTAGAAGATAGTGAAAAATCTCTGGAAGGTTATCTATTCCCTGACACTTACGAATTGCCCAAACAATATGGAGCAGAAAATATGGTCAAAGTAATGTTATCAAATTATAATCAAATAGCCATAGAAAATAAATTTGCAGATAAAGCTGAAAAAATTGGATTTTCTATGGAAGAAATTATAATTTTAGCCTCAATCATTGAAAAAGAGTCTAAATTTACCAAAGAAAGAAGGCAAGTATCATCTGTTTTTCATAACCGCTTAAAAAAAGATATGAAGTTACAATCATGTGCTTCTATTCAGTATATTTTAAAAGAATCTAAAGAAAAATTAGAAGAATCTGATTTGAAAATAGATTCTCCTTATAATACATATCTTTACAAAGGTCTTCCGCCAGGTCCAATCAGTAATCCCGGGCTTGATTCAATTATGGCTGCCCTTGAACCTGCAGAGGAAGACTATTTATATTTTGTATTGGGAGAAAATGGCAGGCATATGTTTTCCAAAACCTATCAAGAACACCTAAAAAACAAAAAATGACAAGTTTTGTGCCAGGCACCAAACTTGTCATTTTAAGGAGAGAGCTTATGAAACCATTGATAATAGGCATTGCGGGTGGAACCGGTTCAGGCAAAACAACAGTTGCCGATAGGATTTATGAAAGCTTAAAAGGAGTAAATGTGGTAGTGATTCAACAAGATGCATATTACATAGATTTAAGCCATCTTCATTTAAATGAAAGAAAGAAAATAAACTTTGATCATCCTTCAGCTTTTGATAGTGACCTGTTGATAAGGCATTTAAAGAAATTAATTAAAGGACAGGAAATTGAAAAACCTATATATTCATTTACTGATTACACTCGAAAAAAAGAGACAGAAAAAGTACTTCCCCGGGACATTATAATATTTGAAGGTATTTTAGTATTAGAAGAAGAAAAAATAAGGAACCTATTGGATATAAAAATTTATGTTGATGCCGATGAAGATGAAAGATTCATCCGAAGGTTAGTGAGAGATACAAAAGAAAGAGGCCGCTCAATGGAATCAGTAATCGAACAATACTTAAATGTTGTAAAGCCGATGTTCTTGCAGTTTGTAGAACCTTCTAAAAGATATGCTGATATAGTTATCCCCCAGGGTGGACTAAATGATGTAGCAATTGATATAATAGTAAGTAAAATAAAATCAAGAACCTAAATTAGTAGCATATAGTAAATGAAATACAGTTAAAGGTAGGGGCACGATGCATCGTGCCCAAAGTAAATGGAAAAATATAAAGAAAGAAGGGCACAATTCATTGTGCCCCTACAATACAAATAAAGACAATAAATTCATATTTCCGTACTAACGACTAAATAGGAGAATAGCAATTGTTTGAAATATTAAGACCAAAAGTATATGTGGATTCTATATGTAATATAGATTTAAAGAAGTTGAAAAAAACAAAAAAGATAAAAGGCATCATTGTAGACCTGGATAACACTTTAGTAGCCTGGGGAAAGAATGAAATAGATCATAAAATTATTGACTGGGTTAAAGAAGCAAAAATGTTAGAGTTCAAACTTTGTATAGTTTCTAACACTAACTCTAAAAGAGTTGCAGAATTAGCAAAAATATTTAATATCCCTTACCATTCAAAATATTTTAAACCCCTTAGCATAGCCTTTAATAATGGTCTTAAAATATTGGATACAAAAAAATCTGAGACAGTGGTAATAGGAGATCAAATATTTACCGATATATGGGGAGGTAATATATTAAAACTCTTAACCATTTTAGTTACTCCTATAGTTAAAAAGGATTCTTTAGGAACATTTCTTCATCGTAATTTTGAAAAAATTATAATCTCTTCTTGGGTAAAAAAGAGTATATTAAAAAAAGAAGTTGGCAATTGGCCAAAATGATTCAATTTCCCAATTGTCAAATCAAGTAATTAGTAAACTAACTAGCAAACGGGAAAATGGAAAACTTGTTAACTAATTCCTGAAAGGAATTAACTATGTTTTTATTTTATAGATTGCTGTTAGCTCACATAATCGCAGATTTTCCCTTGCAAACTAACCAAATATTCAAAGTAAAGATGAATACTGAATGGGGAGTACTACTTCACACCCTGATAGTATTGATATTTTCCATTCTCTTTGCCTTCCCTTATTTAGAAGACCCCAAAGTTATAATGATACTTTCGGTTATCTTTCTGTCCCATACTGTGATTGATAAATTAAAAATGGAATATTCGAAAAAAACAAATAATCAGAGTATGAGAATACTATTACTTGATCAAGCTTTACACATAGCAATCATTGCTGTATTAGTTTTTAATTTTACTGAAAGTTATTTATTGAGTTCACCGTTCAATGGTGCTTTTTTAAACTACTTGATAGATATCTATAATAGTGATATATTTATTATGAGCTTAATAGGATATATCGCTTCGGTCTTTATTGTGCCTATATTGCTTATATATATAAAAGAAGAAAATATTCCTACTAACCCTCAAAAAATAAAAGAACATAAAATAATAAACATTAAAATACCAGCAAACCAAACAATAGATAAATTTT
>NCRO01000070.1 GCA_002849045.2 Candidatus Sediminicultor secundus | reverse complement strand
TACTCGATACTCGATACTATTCGCTATACGCTAAACGCTGTACGCTCTACGCTATATTGATTTCGAATTATGGTTTTTCGTTTTTCGCTTTACTCTTTTAGTTCTAATAATGTAGGGGCACGATGCATCGTGCCCATGATAATCAAAAGATAATAATATAAGAAGGGCACAATTCATTGTGCCCCTACAAATAGCTCCTGATTTTTTATCTTTATCTTTTTCTCTTTCGTTTTCTTTACTATATACTCGATACTCGATACTTGATACTATATTTAAACGCGATACACGATACGAAATTATTTGACAAGTAGTAAGTATTACCCTAAAATTAGTGTGAACTTTCTAATTTTTAAAATATAACAAGTATAAGGGGAAGCAAAGTTGATTAAAAGCATGACCGGTTACGGTGTGGGAAGGGTTAAAGCAGAAGACGGAGAATGCCTGGTAGAGATAAAAAGCTTAAACAATAAATACTGTGACATAAATATAAAAAACAACTTTCAATCTTTGGAAATTGAACAAAAGATAGAAAAGTTAATAAAAGATAGGGTTTCAAGAGGAAAAGTTAATATTTTAATAAAAGTTGAAAACTATGGTCTAACGGAAGAGAAGATAATATTAAATGAAGATGTAGCTGATTCCTGTTATAAAAACCTAAAGGACTTAAAAGAGAAGTATAAACTAAAAGATGAAATAGGCATAGATTCTATGCTTAAGTTCAAAGATATATTTAAAATAGTAAAGGAAGAAGAGATTACCAAAATATGGCCCCTGGTAGAAAAAGCCCTGAATCTTGCCTTAAATTCTTTGTTGAAAATGAGAGGAAGAGAAGGTAAGATTCTTGTTGTTGATATCCGAAAAAGAGTCAAGAAAATACAAAAGTTAATAGATAAAATTAAAAAACATTCAAAATCATCACCACTGGAATATAAGGAAAAATTTTTAAGTAAAATAGAGGATTTAACCAATGGCCTGAATGTTGATGAGGGAAGAATTGAATTGGAGGCAGCAATATTTGCTGAAAAGACTGATATCACCGAAGAAATTACCAGATTAAAAAGCCACCTTATCCAATTTGATGATCTGTTAAATTTTGAAGAATCCGTGGGAAGAAAAATGGACTTTTTAACCCAGGAGATAAATCGGGAGGTAAATACTATCGGGTCAAAGGCTAATGATATAGAGGTAACTTCTTTAGTTGTTTTGGTAAAAAGTGAATTGGAAAAGATAAGGGAACAGGCCAGAAATATAGAATAATAGAGGACAAAATATATTGAATAATTTAGTTAATATAGGTTTTGGAAATTATACGAATTCTAACAGAGTTATAACTATTTTAAGTCCAAATTCCGCACCGATGAAAAGGTTGAAAGAGGAAGCAAGGGCAGAGAAAAAGTTGATCGATGCTACTTATGGGAGGAGAACAAGAGCCATAATAATTACTGACAGTAATCATGTGATTTTATCTTCTATTCAACCGGAAACCATTGCCAATAGATTCACCGAATATAGTAGACAAAATTTCAAATTAAAAGAAAATACTACAAAATAGGTAATTCTAAATATGATTGACGATAAAGAGTTATCATCTTTTATTCCTGAACGAGATACGACATACGATATACGATATACGAAACAAGGCAGGGGTTTGCTGTTTGTTATCTCCGGCCCATCAGGCGTAGGTAAAGGCACTTTAAGGAAAAAGGTGTTTAATATTTTCCCTGATTTAAAATATTCTGTGTCGGTGAATACCCGCCCTCCTCGAAAAGGTGAAATAGAAGGAAAGGATTATTATTTTGTAACAGTAGATGAATTCAAAAAGAGAATAAAAGAAAATAAATTTGTAGAATGGGCTATTGTCCATGGAGATTATAAGGGTACGCCTACAATATTTTTAATAGAAGAACTTCAAAAAAGGAGAGATGTCCTGCTGGAAATAGATGTTCAGGGTGCTATGCAGGTAAAGGAGAAATTCCCTGATGGTATTTTTATTTTTATAGCTCCTCCAACCTGGAAGGATTTAGAGGATAGATTGCGAAAAAGAAATACTGAGGGAGAAAAGGCTCTGGAAAAAAGATTAAAAGATGCCCGTATTGAAATAAAATATAAAAAAAATTATAATTATCTGGTAGTGAATGATAATATAAAAACCGCTCTAAAAAAAATAGAGTCTATAATAATTGCCGAAAGGTGCAAAATAGCAAATTACAAAAAATGAATATTGGTTATAAAATAGTATATTTTTAGTAAGAGGAAGGGTAAGAAATAAACATGGAAAATAATAAATATTTATTATCAATAATGGTAGCAAAAAGAGTAAAAGAGTTAGGGAAGGGGGCCAAACCTTTGGTGGAATCCAAAAACAAGAAGCCTATTATCATTGCCTTAGAGGAGATAAAAGCAGGAAAAGTATTCATTAAAGAGAAAAAGGAGGCTCTAAAGGCTGAAGAGATATTTAATGGAGATGAAAAACCTGAAAAACCCGAAGACCCATTAAATGAAGATGAAAAACCTGCAAAGGTTGAAGACGTATCTGATGAAGTTAAAGAACCTGAAAAATCTGAAGTTATATCTAATGAAGATGAAAAACCTGCAAAAGTTGAAGAAATATTTGATGAAGATAAAGAACCTGGAAAGTCTGAAGGCTTATTAAATGATTAAATAATGACATAAGGTATGGGAATGACAACAGATGTAGGGGCACGATGCATCGTGCCCATGATAACCAAAAGACAATAAATAGGGAGGGCACAATTCATTGTGCCCCTACACTTGAATCCTGGTTTCTTTAACGCAATACGCAATACGCAATACGCAATACGAAAAAAAGAGGTAAAAAAGTGTTAAAAGGGAAGAAAATACTTCTGGGAGTTACCGGAAGCATAGCTGCTTATAAAGCAGCGGAGATAGTGAGTCTATTAAAGAAAGAAGGTGCAGATGTTTTTGTAATTATGACCGAATCTGCTACCAAATTTATTCAGCCTTTGACCTTTACAACTCTTTCCGGGAACCCGACAATAGATAACCTGTTTTCTAACAATGATAAGATAGTAATAAAACATATCTCTCTTGCCCAGTGGGCTGACCTGATATTAATTGCCCCGGCTACGGCAAATATTGTCGGTAAAATTGCCAACGGTATCGCCGATGATATGTTAACCACTACAGTGATGGCTTCCAAAGCGAAAGTCATCTTTGCCCTGGCAATGAATAATAATATGATATCTAACCCCTTGTACCAGCAGAATGTAGAAAAATTAACTGCCTTAGGTTATGAGTTTATCGATTCAGAATATGGCCGATTGGCTTGCGGCGAAACAGGAAAGGGCAGATTAGCAAATATCGAAGATATAGTAGATACGGTTGAGTATGCCCTGACCTTTAAAAATGATTACCAGGGCAAGACAGTATTGGTTACTGCTTCCTGCACCAGAGAACCTATTGATAAAGTAAGATTTATTTCTAACTATTCTTCCGGCAAGATGGGATTCGCTTTAGCAAAGATTGCCCGGGCCAGAGGGTCAAGGGTTATTCTGATAACCGGGCCAACCTCTTTACCCGCTCCCAAAGGGATTACCGTAATTTCAATTGAATCTGCGGAAGAGATGAAAAAAGAAGTTTTTAAATATTTTTCGGAGGCGGATATAGTAATTTCTGCTGCCGCAGTGACCGATTTCCGACCCAAGGAAGTATTTGCCGGAAAGATTAAAAAAGAAAAGAATGAAAATCCACTTATCGAGCTGGAAAGAACTCCCGATATCCTCTATGAATTAGGAAAGAAAAAGGGAGATAAAATATTGATCGGATTCGCCGCTGAAACGGAAAATTTGGCGGCCAATGCCCTTAAAAAATTGAAGGAAAAAAGATTAGATCTAATTGTCGCTAATGATATATCGGCAAAAGAAGCCGGATTTGGCTCAGATAGAAATAGAGCCAGACTGATAAACAGCAAAGGGACAGCCCGGGAATTACCCCTTATGTCTAAAATTGATATGGCTGAAAAAATCTTAGATGAAATTTTAAAAATAAAGTGAATAATGGAATTAATGAGTTTATTAATATGCATGGTGAAAAGAAATATGCCGAAATAGTAATCTTGGAATATAATTTTGATAAAATATTTCACTACTGTATTCCTCAGGATTTAAAAGACCGGATATCTCTCGGCTCGAGAGTGACCATACCTTTCCGGGGTAAGGTGACTACAGGATGCGTAGTGGGATTTTTAGCGAAATCGGATGTTAAAAACTTAAAAGGCGTCCAGCAAATAATCGATAAAAAGCCTCTCCTCACTCCCCAGGTAATCAGGTTAACCAAATGGATTTCTAATTATTATCTCTGTTCCTGGGAAAAGATCTTAAATTATGCTATTCCTAAGACCCGCAGGGCCTGGCTTAACAAATTCGATATAACAGATATTTCGCCCCCAAAATCCCCCCGACTGCCCGAAGATGATAAATCCTCGGATAATGAAATTATATTTTCTGCAAAAGAAGTAAAAGAAAGCCCCCCCTTAAAAGATATAGAAAATATTATAAACAATAAGAAGTTTCAAACGATTCTAATCCGGGGAAACGATTTTAACAGCAGGATGAAAATCTATCTAAGGTGTATCCGAAAGACCCTAAAAGAGGGGAGACAGGCCATTATATTAGCTCCTACCGAATCTCATCTATCGGAATTAGCCGGGCTGTTGGAAAAAGAATTTAAGGATAATATGGTAGTCTTTGATGAAAAAATAGACCAGAAGGCCAAATATCAGAAATGGATTAAAATAAGAAATTCTCAGGTAAATATAGCCCTGGGGATGAGGTCATCCATATTCGTGCCCTTTGACAGATTGGGATTGATTATCATGGAGCGGGAACATAGCAGCCTGTACAAAGAAGAAAGGTCTCCCCGTTATAATGCCCGGGAAGTGGCTCTAAAAAGAGCAGAATTGGAGAACATCACCCTGATTCTGAGCAGTGAAACACCGTCGATGGAATCTTACTGGAATGTCCATGGAAATAATTTTCTGGAGGCGGAGCTGAACACCAGAGAGGAAAGAGAAAATCTATTAAAAAAAACCATAATAGATATGACCAAGGAAAAATCAAAAAAAAAGATAATAAGCTATGAACTTCAGCAAGCCATTTCCGGAAGTTTAAAGAACAAAAGGCAGGTCGTACTTTTTTTAAACAAGAGGGGTTTCTCCAGTTTTATGATTTGCAGCCAGTGCGGCCATATACCTAAATGCCCCGATTGCAACACTTCTCTTTCTTATCATTTAGATATTCAAAAAAGGGCTCAGCTGATTTGCCATAACTGTGGAAAAAGGGCAAAAGTAACCGATGTTTGTGTTAAATGCGGTAGTAAAGAGATTCGCCCCCTGGGGATGGGAACTCAAAAATTAGAGAGTGAAATCAGGAAGATGTTCACCCGGGCTGGAATAAGGCGCCTGGATCAGGATTCGTTAATTAAAGATGATGATTATCGGCAAATCCTGGAAGAATTCAACCAGGGAAAAACCGATATATTGATAGGTACCCAGATGGTGTTAAAGGGAGTAGATTTTGATAATGTAGATTTAATAGGGATTATTTCCGCTGATACTATACTGAATCTTCCGGATTATCGTTCAGGAGAAAAGACCTTTCAGCTGCTTAGTGAAGTCATTTCCTCTTTCAGGGAGATCAGCTTTCACAAAGAAGTGATTATTCAGACCTTTAATCCCGAAGATCACTGTATAGTTGCCTTAAAAGAGCAGGATTATAACTATTTTTATCAAAAAGAAATTGAATTACGGAAAGAACTGGATTACCCTCCCTTTACCCATATTATTAAAATCGTGATCTTAGGAGAAGAAAAGGAAGCAGTTAAGCAGAGGGCGGAATATCTAATTAGTTATTTGGAATCCTTCCGCAAAGACAAAGAGTCTGCGGAATTTAAATTGCTGGGTGCTGTAGATATGGTATTATGGAAATCAAGAAACAACTTCAAAGTACAATTTTTAATAAAGGTAAAAGATTTAGAAATATTTAATCAGTCATTTAAGAAAAAATATGATAAAATGTTATCAAAGCATTTTGACCAAAAAAACAGATTGACTATTGATGTCGATCCGGTAAGGATGATATAAATATAGAGTGATTACACTGATTAGAGGATGATTACACAGATAAGAAAGAGATTACACAGACAAGTTAAGGATGAGTATATAGATTAAATCGGCGTAATCTTCCTATAATCAGTGTAATCATTGCTAAAGCAACAGGAGAGAACAGATGGCAATATTAGAAATTAAAGAATACGGCGAACCCGATTTAAGGGAAAAGGCACTACCGGTTAAGGAAATTACCCCGGAAATATTAAATCTCATAAAAGATATGGCTGAGACCATGTATACCGCTTCCGGAGTAGGTCTTGCTGCCTCGCAAGTGGGGGTACTAAAAAGAATAATTCTTGTTGACGGAGAAGAGGATGAATTAATAGTATTGATAAATCCGGTGATTATCAAAAGCGAGGGAGAAGTTGTAGAAGAAGAGGGATGTTTAAGTGTTCCCGATATCTACAGCCAGGTCAAGCGTTCATCAAAAGTAACGATAAAAGCGCTTAACGATAACGGAGACTTGATTGAAATTACCAAAGAAGGTTTAACTGCCCGCGCGCTGCAGCATGAGATCGATCATTTAGACGGGATTTTATTTATTGACAGAATAGGAAGAATGGAAAGACAGATATTGTTAAATAAATTAAAAAAGAAAAAAAAGGGTGACAGGGGATAATCATGCTTAAGATTATTTTTATGGGAACAGCAGATTTTGGCGGGCCGGTTTTAGAGAAACTGGCTGACAGCAGAGAAAACAAAATAGCAGTAGTTACCCAGCCGGACCGTCCTCAGGGGCGCAGTAGGAAAATATTGCCCACTCCCATAAAAAAAATAGCCCTCGATAAGGGGCTGGAAGTATTTCAGCCGGAAAACATCAATGATGAGGAATCTATAAAGAGAATAAAAGAATTCAACC
>NCRO01000007.1 GCA_002849045.2 Candidatus Sediminicultor secundus | reverse complement strand
AAAAAGGATATGCTTAAACTATACGCCCAAAAGTTTAAGGTTTCTGAAATCAATTCTACTTATTATCGCATACCTCATCCGGCATCATTTTATTATTTGCAGCAAAAGGTTCCTGCTGATTTTAAGTTTACAGTAAAAGCTAATCAAGAAATGACCCATAGCCGGGAAGAAAATCCCACTATTTTTAAAGATTTTAAAGAATCCATAAAGCCTTTGCTGGAGGCAGGTAAATTCGCTTGTGTGTTAGCTCAGTTCCCCTACTCTTTTTATAATACCCCCTCCAATCGGGATTACCTTCTCCGCTTCAAAGAAAGAATGAACGACATACCCCTAGTGGTAGAATTTAGAAATTCCTACTGGATAAATAACGAAATATTCAGAATTTTAAAAAACAACGACATAGGTTTTTGTTGTGTGGATCAACCCCAGCTCAAAGGTTTAATTCCTCCTGTAGCCGAAACCACTTCTAACCTGGGTTATGTTAGATTTCACGGTCGAAATAAGGCCAACTGGTGGGAACACGAAAAAGCTTATCAAAGATATGATTATCTCTATAGCGAAGAAGAATTAAAAGAATGGATACCTAAAATAAAAAAGATTACCGAAAAAACCACCGACCAATATATTTTTATGAATAATCATTATAAAGGTAAGGCAGCTAAAAATGCCTTAATGTTGATTAAACTCCTTAAAGAAGAAATAAAAGCCGGAGAGATTAAAGAGAAAGAGAAAGAGCAAGAAAAAGGGAGACGGGATTAAAGAAAAATTGCTTATATTTTTTTTGCCCTTTGAGCAAACATACGTTCTAAACTAGTCGTTAGTGAATAGTGAATAGTCGTTAGTAAGAGAGGATTTTAAAAAATGGAAATGGTACACCTACATGGGATAATGGGGACGGTTCTATTTTATTAAATAGTATTAAATAGTATTAAATAGTATTAAATAGTATTAAATAGTATTAAATAGTATTAAATAGAACCGTCCCCATTATCCGTCCCCATTATCCGGAGGTAGGGGCACGATGCATCGTGCCCCTACACCTGAATCCTAATTTCTTTAACGCGATACGAATTACTATTACCTGTCGACTAATTTAATTGATCAATTGGTGAATCGGCAAATTGGTCAATTTGCCAGAAAGGATTTTAAAAAATGGATATGGTACATTTACATGTGCATTCTCAATACAGTATGCAAGATGGGTTCTGCAGCCTTGATGATCTAATCAGACACGCCACTAAATTTAAGATGAAAGCAGTGGCCTTAACTGACCATGACGGACTCTACGGAGCTATTCAGTTCTATAAAAAAGCAAAAAGTGCAGGAATAAAACCCATCATCGGCTGTGAAATACGGGTAAAAAATAATCAAAAATCCAATCAGACCTATCACCTTATTCTTTTGGTCAAAGACAAAGAGGGATACAGCAACCTCTGTCGGATTATCACCAGTGCTCATCTATCTAATCCCGGCTCTATCCCGGCCGTAGAAAAAAAGATTTTAACCAAATACAGTAAAGGAATTATCGGGTTAAGCGGATGCAATAAAGGGGAGATACCTCTTCTCCTTTTACAAAAGAAGACTGAGCAAGCCGAAAAAGCTGCCTGTTGGTATCAACAGGTATTCGGTAAAGAAAATTTTTATTTGGAATTGTCTTTTCATAACCTTAGCAAAGAAAAAGAAATTAATTTCCAATTGATAGAAACAGGGCGAAGGCTAAATATTCCTCTGGTAGCCACGAATAATGTCCATTATCTACAAAAAAATCAGGCTTCCTCTCAGCATCTATTAAATAAGATTGCCAATTTAGGGACAAAAAAAAGATTCTATCATCAAAAACTGGAGACTGATGAATATTATTTTAAATCTCCCTCAGAGATGGAAAAAATATTTTTTCAGTTACCTCAAGCCCTTAAAAACTCAGTGGAAATTGCTGAAAAATGCAACTTAGAACTTAATTTAGGAGAAATTCATCTCCCTGCTTATCCTCTGCCCTCTTCTTGTTCTGCACCGGATTATTTAAAAAAACTTTGCCTAAAAGGGCTTAAAAAATATTATCCTATCTCCTCCCCAAAAGTTATAAAGCGCCTGCAATATGAATTAAAAATAATCAACCAGATGGGTTTTGCCGGATATTTTCTAATCGTCCGAGATATAGTCCGCTTTGCTAAACAAAATAATATCCCGGTCGGACCGGGGAAGGGTTCTTCAGCCGGGAGTTTAGTCTCTTATCTCCTTAATATAACCGAGGTAGATCCCTTAAAATACCAACTCTTTTTTGAAAGATTTCTCAATCCGGAAAGAATAGACCTTCCGGATATCGATATAGATTTTGGCCAACTGGGGAGAGAAAAAGTAATCTCTTATATCTTTAAGGAATTTGGAAATAATCGGGTAACTCATGTCAGCACCACCTCCACCTATGCCGCCCGTTCAGCCATCCGAGATACGGGGAGAGCATTGGGTTTCCTCCCTCGGGAAATAAATAAAATCGCTCAACTTATGCCTATATTTTCCTCACCGGAAGTAATTAAGGCCTCTTTAAAAAAATTACCTGAGCTGCAAAATCTTCCCCAAGACCAGGAACCCCTTAAATCATTATTCTCTTTTGCTCAAACCATAGAAGGAAAACCCCGGCATCTCTCCGTACATGCCTCTTCAATAATAATCTCAGATAGGCCGCTTTCCGAAATAGTCCCTCTGGAAGTAACTAACCAGGGAGAAATAGTCAGCCAATATGAAAAAGAATCTATTAAAGATTTAGGTCTATTAAAAATGGATATCCTGGGCTCCCGCAGTCTTACCGTAATTAAAAAGACTTTAGAAATGCTAAAAGAAGAAAATATAAATATCAACCTTAGTAAGATTCTCCTTGATGATAAAGCCACCTTCTCTGCCCTACAAAAAGGCAAGACTCTGGGAGTCTTTCAGTTGGAAAGTTCAGGTATGTCCTCTCTCTTAAGGAGGCTTTCCCCTTCTCATTTAAATGATTTAATCGCTGCCTTATCCTTATACCGACCGGGTCCCTTGGATAGTGGGATGACCGAACATTATCTTAAAAGAAAACGGGGGGAAGAAGAGATAACTTATCTGCACCCCAAACTAAAACTAATTTTAAAGGATACTTATGGAGTTATTCTTTATCAGGAACAGGTCATGCAGGTAGTTTCTGTTTTTGCCTGCCTTAGCCTGGGAGAAGCTGACCTCTTTCGTCGAGCCATAAGCTCTCGTTCGCCGGTAGAAATGGAAAAACAGAGAGAAAATTTCCTTAAAAAAGCCACAAATCAAGGAAACACCAAAGAAGAGGCAGAAAATATTTTTAATCTAATTTCCAAATTTGCTCACTACGGTTTTAATAAAGCTCACAGCACCTCCTATGCCCTAATCTCTTTTGTAACCTGTTATCTTAAGGTACATTATCCCGCTTACTACCTGGCTTCCATGCTCACCTACGGTATGGGTTATTATTCTCCTGACCGTTATATTCAGGAAGCCCGACGCTTTAAAATCAAAGTGCTCCCTCCAGATATAAATAAAAGTAGAGCTGGCTTTACCGTAGAAAAAGGAGCTATTCGAGTGGGATTAAGTAAAATAAAATATATGGGAGAAAAACACCTAAAATCTATACTGTCTCTCAGGGAGAAATGCAA
>NCRO01000700.1 GCA_002849045.2 Candidatus Sediminicultor secundus | reverse complement strand
ATCAATAGGAGGAATTAAAATGAAAGTAGTTATTCTTGCTGGTGGATTGGGAACCAGACTTAGCGAGGAAACTGATATTATACCTAAGCCTATAGTAGAAATAGGTGGATATCCAATCATCCGGCATATTATGAAGATTTACTCTACTTATGGTTACAACGATTTTATTGTTTGTTTGGGTTATAAGGGTTATATGATTAAAGAATATTTTGCAAATTATTTCCTTCATATGAGCGATGTTACTTTTAATCTAAAAACAGGAAAAATGATTCTTCAACGCTCAAACTCGGAAGATTGGAAAGTAACTTTAATAGATACAGGTTTAAATACAATGACAGGTGGAAGAATAAAAAGAATTAAGAAATTCATTGGCAATAAAACTTTTATGTTAACTTATGGAGATGGGGTAAGTGATGTAAATATTGAAAAATTGGTCGATTTTCACAAAAAAAATCGTAAATATGCTACGCTTACCGCTGTCCAACCACCGGGGAAATTTGGTTCCCTGTCTTTCGACAATTCAGATAAGTTAAAAAACTTTACAGAGAAACCAGCAGGAGACGGCTCATGGATTAATGGCGGTTTTTTTGTTTTGGAACCAGAGATATTTGATTATATAGAAGGAGATAATACCTTCTGGGAGAGAGATCCTTTAGAAAATTTATCCAAGGATGGTCAATTAGTTGCTTATAAGCATAATGGATTTTGGAAATGTATGGATACACTGAGAGATAAGAGAGAATTAGAAGAGATGTGGAATTCGAAGAATCCACCATGGAAAGTGTGGAAGGACTAGAAT
>NCRO01000699.1 GCA_002849045.2 Candidatus Sediminicultor secundus | reverse complement strand
GAGTTCAGGATATTTTAAAGGCCACTCGATTGTTTCTATTAACTGCTTTTTTATATTTTCTAATCCGCCTACATCACTCCATTTAACATCAGGCACCTCGATAAAAACTTCTCGTATAGCGGAAGGCTCTATTTCTTTCAAAGCTTCCATAAAATTATCTGCTGTAACTTCTAACTCTAAAAGTGTCTCATAAGGTATATCTGCTAATTCAAAATCTACTTTAGGTAATATCTTCCTTAGGGCTGCCATAGCTGCTTCTCTGGCTAAAGCCTCTAAATCTGCTCCTACAAATCCATGAGTGATTTCAGCCAACTTTTCTAAATCCACATCTTCTGCCAGAGGCATACCCCTGGTGTGAATCTGAAGTATCTCTAAACGAGAATTTTTATCTGGTATGGGAATGGAAAGTTCCCGGTCAAATCTTCCCGGACGTCTTAAGGCAGGGTCTAATACATTGGGGATGTTGGTTGCTCCAATTACAATTATTTGTCCCCTTGATTCCAATCCATCTAAAAGAGCTAAAAGCTGTGCAACTACTCTTCGCTCTACCTGTTTTTCTCCTCCCATCTCCTCACGTTTAGGTGCAATTGAATCTATTTCATCAATAAAAATAATAGCCGGAGCATTAGCCTTTGCATCTTCAAACATACTACGAAGCCGACCTTCCGATTCACCATAGTATTTTGCCATCACCTCAGGTCCGCTTATGCTGGTAAAATAGGCATCGGTCTCATTTGCTACTGCTCGGGCTATTAAGGTCTTGCCACATCCTGGAGGACCATGTAAAAGAACTCCCTTGGG
>NCRO01000698.1 GCA_002849045.2 Candidatus Sediminicultor secundus | reverse complement strand
ATGTATAACATAGCTTTAATTCCCGGTGATGGGATAGGACCGGAAATAATTAGAGAAGGCAAAAAGGTGATTGAAGCAACCTCCAGCAAATATGGATTAGAAATTAATTGGATCGAATATCCCTTTGGTGCAGAACATTATTTAAAAACCGGAGAATTGTTACCCGACAGTGCCTTAAAAGAGATCGAAGATATGGATGCTATATATTTTGGAGCCATTGGAGATCCCAGAGTAAAACCAGGTATTTTAGAAAAGGAGATATTGTTAAAAGCAAGATTTTATTTTGACCAATACATTAATCTACGTCCCATCAGATTATATAAAGGAGTTCCCTGTCCTTTGAAAGACAAAAACCCGGAAGATATTAATTTTTATGTGGTAAGAGAAAATACCGAAGACTTCTACATAGGAATTGGGGGAAGATTTAAAGCCAGAGCCAACCAAGATCATTTGGAAGTATTAAGAAAACTTTATAAGGCTAAAATACAAGTAGGTTTTAATTTAGAACAAGAAGAAGAGATGGCCTATCAGATCGGTTTAATTAGCAGATCTGGGACCCAAAGGGTAATCAAA
>NCRO01000697.1 GCA_002849045.2 Candidatus Sediminicultor secundus | reverse complement strand
TTTGGCCGTACCCTTATTTGTTTTTATGGGAAATATGCTTCAACGTTCGGGAATCGCTGAAAAAATGTATGATGCGATACATGTTTGGTTTGGTAAGTTTAGAGGCGGTTTGGCTATTACTAGTGTATTAATTGGCACGATTATGGCAGCCTGCGTGGGTATTATTGCTGCCTCCATTACCATGCTGACTCTTGTTGCGCTGCCGGCAATGGTTAAGCGGAAATACGATAAAGGTTTGGCAACAGGTGCTATTTGTGCTGGAGGTTCTTTGGGAATTCTTATTCCGCCCAGTATCATGCTGATTATATACGGTCCGGTAGCCTGGATTTCAGTCGGTAAGTTATTTATGGCTGCCTTTATGCCCGGCTTTCTCCTTTCCGGTCTTTATATGCTTTATATTGGTATTCGTGCCTATTTTCAACCGCAAATAGCACCATCGGTATCTACCGAAGAAAATAATCTGTCCTATGGTAAAAAAACATCGATGCTTCTAACCAGTATGGCGCCCACAGCCTTGCTTATTCTTTCCGTCATGGGAGCCATTTATTTTGGCTTGGCTTCACCCACTGAGGCAGCTGCCGTAGGTGCTGCCGTGGCAACGCTTTTAACCATTGCTTATGGTCGCTTTAGCTGGAAAGTGCTGAAAGATGTTATGCTGGGGACTATAAAATTAACCGGGATGGTACTGTTGATTGCCGGTTGCTCCACTGCCTTTGTCAGTGTACTTTTAAGCGCTGGTGGCGGTGATGTGGTGGCGAATTTTATTCTTTCTATTCCCGGTGGACGTTGGATGGCTTTTGCTCTTATTATGTTTGTATGTTTTGTCCTGGGGATGTTTATTGATTGGATCGGTATTATTTTTATCATGGTGCCCATCTTGGCTCCGATTGTGATTGATCTGGGATTTAACCCTTTATGGTTTGCCATGATGATTATTGTGAATCTTCAGATGTCCTTTTTAACACCACCTTTTGCTTATGCTATATTTTTCCTTAAAGGTGCGGCTGCACCGGAATTAGGTATTAAAACAAGTGATATCATACGCGGAGTAATACCTTTTGTTATTCTAATAGCGATTGGGCTCCTTTTAATGATTGCTTTTCCTCAGATCATTCTCTGGTTGCCCGGTACGATGTAGCTATGCCTAAGCCCATCGCAAAAGCGAGATTATAAAGAATATTTTAAAGATATTATAAAGTATCGAAAATATGGGAGGTAAGTAATGAAAAAAGAGATTATTGTAACTGAAAATGCACCGTCTGCTTTTGGACCGTTTTGCCAGGCAATGAAAGCAAAGGGGTTTATCTTTACTTCTGGTATTTTGCCCTTGGATCCTTCAACCGGTAATAAAGTAGAGGGGGGTATCGAAAAGGAAACCAGGCAGACACTGGATAATATTAAAGCTATTTTGGAAGCTGCCGGTTCTTCCTTAAATGATGTGGTAAAGGTGACTGTATACCTTACCGATATGAATGATTTTAAAGTGGTTAATGAAATTTATGGCCAATATTTTTCCGAGCCCTACCCGGCACGTGCGGCTATAGAAGTCAGTGGGCTTGCCAAGGATGCAAAAGTAGAAATCCAGGCAACCGGAATATGTGACAAGTAATCAAGATTGTTTAAAAAATAAAAAAGAGTTTTAATAAAAAAAGTTTTATTGCTTACCGCTTATGGTGGAGTAGCCATAATCCGGTGACAATGAGTAATAGTCTTACAGGACATTAACTAATAGCTTGAGAGCATTAAGAATGTTTCTCTATACTAATGAAAAAAGTTTTAAATTTGACATAATATTATCTAATGATATCATATTATAAAATTATCAGACAATATGACTAATATAACAAAATAGATAGAGAGATAGAGAGATAGA
>NCRO01000696.1 GCA_002849045.2 Candidatus Sediminicultor secundus | reverse complement strand
GGTGCTGGTGAGGCGCCTGATATATGGTTGACTGGCCATGAATATATTGGTACTCAGGCTGAAGCGGGCCGAATTATTGCTCTGGACGGAATAATAGAAGAGTTCCCCATATTCAACCTTGTCTTTGATACTCTATGGGATTGCACCGAATATAAAGGTGAGATTTGGGGTGTTCCCCAAGATGCTGAGGCTCGACCACTCTACTGGAGTAAATCCGTATTAAAACAGATTGGCTGGTCAGGCGAGGAAATAGCAGCATTACCCGGGAAAATTGAAAAAGGCGAGTTCACCCTTTATGACATGTTAGAGACAGCCAAACAAGCTGTGGATAAGGGTGTTGTTGAGCCAGGTAATGGATTCTGGACTCGTCCGAAGAACGGCCCTGACTTTACTGCTTTCTACTATGCCTTTGGTGGGGAAACTATTGATTCTGCAACTGGCAAACTGGTTTTCGATAAGACTGCTGGCTTGAAATATTATAAGTTCTTCGATGACGCTGTTCAAAAATATGGTTCAATGGGTTGTCTTGGTTTAGGTTGGGGTGATGCATGGCATCCTGGAGTCTCCGGTGGTAAAGTACTATTCTGGATTGGTGGAACATGGCAATGGGCCGAGTGGGCGGAGATCTACCTCAAAGACCTTGGTGGCGAGACATATGCATGGGAGAACATTGGCTTCGGGTTGATCCCGGCGGCAGAGAAGGGTGGTAAACCCAATTCTCTTACCCATCCACTGGCTTATCTTGTCAGCTCTCAAAGCAAACATCCGGACCTGGCAGTGGCTTTGATTGCTAAGGTTACCAACTACGGACCAAATACCCGTCATGCTGTTGCCAGCACCCATCTGGGGATCCTTAAGGG
>NCRO01000069.1 GCA_002849045.2 Candidatus Sediminicultor secundus | reverse complement strand
ATAATCTTTAAAAACTCCACTAGAGAATGGGAAGAAGATTTGACCGTTGCTCTTTTACTCGAAAGATGTAAATATACTTTCCCTTTAATAATGGTGAAGGTTAATGGTAAATATATTCCCAAGGAAAAATATAAAGATACCGCGATTATGGATGGAGACGATGTCCGGGTAATTCATTCAATTGCAGGGGGATAGTAAGAATTTTTTAATGTAATTGATTGTAACGTAGTTAGTGTAAATGATTAAAAGCAGAAGGTTTTGACCTTCTGCTTTTTCTTTGTATACTACCTCTTGCAATTTTCATAAAGCTATGGTATTATTAAATAAAGTTAGGGATGCTTAATAAAGTTAGGCATACTTATAAAATAAAAAATATTTTAAAATAAAATTAAAAATAATTATAAAGGGAAGATTAACGTTAATGACTACCAGAAATATGGAAGATTATCTGGAAGCTATATGGAATTTACAGAATAAAAAAGGATATGTTAAAGCAAAAGATATTGCTGATAAATTAGAGGTAAGCCGTCCCAGCGTATCTGAAATGATCAAAAAATTATCAGAAAATGAATATATAGTTTATGAAAAATATGGAGGAATTATATTCACTGGGAAGGGTAAAAAATTAGCCCAGGAGGTCAAAAAGCGACATAATTTACTAGTGGAGTTTTTAAAGATTATCGGAGTTGATGAACAAAATGCTCAACAGGATGCTTGCAAGTTAGAACATGATGTTTCACCAGAAACCATAACTTGCCTGCTTGAATTTGTAGAATTCATTAGTTTATTACCAGAAAGCTCCAAGTGGAAAGAAAATTTTCAAGAATATTTGAAAAAAAGAGGATTGCTGGGGGGAGCAGCAACAAAAATAAAAAATTGTAAAGAAAAAATATTGAGGGAGATAGAATAAAAAGATATGACAATTACTCTGGATTCAATAGGCGAAAATCAAAAAGTAAAAGTTATTAGTATTTCCGGGGGATGGGGGATAAGACAACGCTTAGGTTGTTTAGGTATCCATCCCGGAGACATAATAACTGTAAAAAGAAGTGCTATTATGCGAGGACCCATTTTAATAAATATCCATGGAAATCAAGTTGCTTTAGGTAGAGGGGTAGCCAGAAGAGTTACGGTGGAGGTAGAATAATGAAAATAGCTCTTATGGGACAACCCAATTCAGGTAAAAGCACCATCTTTAATCATGTTGCCGGATATAAAGCGGTAACTTCTAATTTCCCCGGGAAGACAGTAGAATATACTTCCAGCAAAGTTAATCTTTTTGGAGAAATTTTCGAGATAGTGGATTTACCAGGCACTTATTCTCTTACTTCTTTCGACCTGGCAGAACTTGAAGCTCGAAAGTATTTGTTAAGAAATAATGTTGATGTAGTTATAAACGTTATCGATGCGTCGCTACTTAGTAGAAGTTTAGAACTTACTCTTCAACTATTAGAGCTTAAATTGCCGATGGTGATATGTCTTAATATGATTGATGAAGCTGAACGTAAAGGTATTAAGATTGATGTTGAAAAATTATCTAAAATTCTTGGTGTTCCAGTAGTGCCAACAATTGCCTTAAAAGGAAAAGGCGTGAAAGAACTTTTTTCTACAGCTTGCAAGATAGGAGAAAAAAAGAAAATAGGCAAGGTCATAAATTTTAGCAAAGACGTAGAGGATGTTATAACACAATTATCTATACAAATTAAAAAGAAACAGATTGACCAAGAATTTAATATACCGGAACGGTTTTTAGCTCTTAAGTATTTAGAAAATGATAGTTATTTTATGGAAAATTATAAAAAAAAGAGCAACGATCTTTTTAAAGAGATCGTCCATTTTCAGAATATACTTAAAGAGACTCATGGTAGGCAATCCGATGTGGTTATTTCCTCTGAACGGCATCATTTATCCATGAATATATATGAATCTGTAGTTTCACTTACTAAACCTCATACAAGTCTAATAGATTATCTGGATAATATCCTAATGCATCCATTTTTGGGGTATATTTCTTTAGGTTTAATTTTTTATTTATTTTTTAATTTAATCTTTGGTGTGGGGAAAATAGTAGAAGAACCATTACTGGATTATTTTTATAGGTTAATTCCTTTAATAGAAAAGAGTATCAATCCAGACACTCTATCATTTTCAATAATTAGTGGCATTATCCAAGGGTTAGCTGGTGGTATAGCTATTGTCTTGCCTTACCTGTTCCCCTTTTTATTTGGTTTAGCAATCTTAGAAGACTTAGGTTACCTGCCCCGAATAGCTTTTCTTTTAGATGCATTTTTACATAAGATTGGCTTGCATGGTAAGTCAATTATACCTTTTATTTTGGGTTATGGCTGTACTGTTCCGGCTATAATGGCAACTCGAATCTTGGAATCGGGAAGAGACCGTTTTATTGCCTCCGTGCTGGCTACCATGATTCCCTGTGCTGCGCGAATGACTATAATATTTGCATTAGTAGCTTTTTACATTAGTCCTCAAGCAGCTTTGGCTATTTATATTTTAAATATTATTGTAATTATCATATCAGGAAAGATATTATCTCGCTTGCTGCCAGAAGTAACTCCAGGAATGATCTTAGAAATTCCGTCTTATCATATTCCTTCTATAAAAGTAGCTTTAGCTAAGACCTGGCTCAGGATGAAAGAATTTATATTTATTGCCTGGCCTTTACTTATTGTGGGCAGTACAATTTTAAGTTTATTACAATATTATAAGGCAGATATGCTCATAAATAACTTTTTTTCTCCTCTAACCTCTCTACTCGGCCTTCCTTTAGTGGTGGGGACCACTCTGATATTCGGTATTCTTCGTAAAGAACTTTCTATGTTAATGTTGATACAAGCCATAGGGACTACTGATGTTATCGCAGTAATGTCCACGACTCAAATTATGACTTTTACCATCTTTATAATTTTTTATGTTCCTTGTGTGGCAACCATTGCGGTTCTATGGAAAGAAATTGGGAGTAAACGGACTTTATTTACTATAGCTTTTACTTCTATTTTAGCCATTATTTTAGCATCCATTACCCGGTTTGTATATTAAGAAACAGTATCGAGTATCGAGTATATAGTATATAGTGAAGAATCCAGAAGCCAGGAGTCAGAATCCAAATTCATATCTCGTGAATTGTATCTCGTATTTTAGCGTAGAGTGTATATAATTAGTTAGTTGGTTACCTGGTTAATACAAGTAATAAGTTTTAAATTTTAGATAAAGGGGTAGGGGCGTATTGCTATACGCCCTCAACGATATACATAAAACCTCTTATAGATCAAAAACTGGTAAGAGAAAATTTAAGAAAAGCTGATCTGGTCTCTTTAAAAGTAGATTCTGTTGAGGAAGAAATTTGGAGAAAAGTGAATCATCCTCACCGAAACCTATGCTTAAAATCTATTTTAGAGGGTATGCTAAAATTTAGCAGAATTTTCAAAGGGAAAATAATAACAGAAACGATGTTAATTAAAAATATTAATGATGATAGTCAGCATCTAAAAAAAGTGGCTGATTTTTTAGCTAAGCTTAAACCGAGCCGGTCTTATTTGTCTCTTCCTATTCGGCCTCCGGCAGATAGTTGGGCACAGTCTCCTTCAGAGGAAGTTGTGAATCAGAGTTACAACCTTTTTAAAGAAAAGGTTGATCAGGTAGAATGTCTTATTGGCTATGAAGGTAATGCCTTTGCCTTTACCGGTGAAGTAGAAGAAGATATTTTGAGTATTACCTCAGTGCATCCTATGAGAGAAGAAGCACTGAGGGATTTTTTAAAACGAGCTAAGTCTGATTGGTCGGCTATAAACCGATTAATTGCGCAAGGTAAATTGGTAGAATCAGAATATGAAGGGCATAAATTCTATATAAGAAAATTTTAAAAATTAATTACTAAAAACCCAGAAGAAAAGATCTAGTAAATTTAATTTTTTTTTGCGCAATACACGATACGAGATAACATTGTAATTAAAACAAAAAAATAGTAAAATGTGCAAAGTTATAAGATAGCATAAAGGGGACGGTTCTATTTTTGTTATTTCCCAATTTTATAAACAGCCAAAAATAGAACCGTCCCCTTTATGCCCTTTATGTGAATAATATGTGTATCTGAAGATTTAAAAATTAGAGTAGGTCAATTAGGAGAAGTGTCTTTTAAAAAATAAAGAACGAATAGAAAAGATTTTAAAAAAATAAGTTTTTCTATTTCTTCTTTTTCAAATTAATTATTTTGAATTTTTTAAAAAGAAGATCTTTTTAGCAATTGTTTATAGAATATTTTTAAAAATTTAAGATTGATATTCTTCTTCTGTGATGAGATGACCGCCGGTAATTTCTTCTGATATCTTCCGATAACTTCGGTCAAATTCTAAATACAGGTTGATTCGGTTAGGGCAAGAAGCGCCAATTAATTCTTTTTTTAACATGTATGCCGGTCCATCATCTTTATAAGTGGGAGAGAGATCATTATATTTTCTAATAAGGGTTCTAAATTTTTCTCCGCATTTATCACATTGAGAATAAATCCAGATCACTCCCGAGGAATCTTCTTCTCTTTTTCCGAACAATTTTTTAAAAAAACCGGGACTCATTTTAATACCATCCTTGAAAATTTGTACAAAAAATAAAAAATCAATTAATCTAAAATAAAAAACATTTTAATAATATGACTTATTATAACATAAATATAAACGGTTATTCACCAAAAAGCTAAAAAATATTTTATATGGTGTATTGCAAATAAATTTATATTTTAATAAAAGAAGGATTTTGATATATTATTATAGAATAAATATATCATAGATAATTTTTTTACCCCTTTAATTTATTATCATGATATATTAATATAGGAATTGATTTATCAAGCCCGCTTATCCGGACAATTAAATTCAAACAGAAAGGATAAAATTAATGGAATGGCGATTAATAAAAGATAGTTATCATACCGGTTTTATGAACATGGCTATTGATGAAGCAATAATGATAGCTCACCGGGAGGGTTTGGTTCCTCCCACTATCAGATTTTATCAATGGTCTCCTCCGGCTGTATCTTTAGGTTATTTTCAGGATCTAAAGAAAGAGATAGATGTAGATGTTTGTCAGGATATGAGAATTGACATTGTTCGTCGGCCCACCGGTGGGAAAGCAGTTCTCCATGATAAAGAATTAACCTATAGTTTTATAATTAAAGAAAATCATCCTTTGGTTAATGATTCTATATTAGAGACCTATAAGAAGATTAGCGGGGGAATGATTAGAGGTCTTTCTTATTTAGGAATAACGGCTGAATTAGTTCCTCTAAGAGAAAAATTAAAGAGTAACCCTTTACTTAAAGGGGAAAAATCCGAAATCCGTCATTCTGATTTTAAATCAATTTGTTTTTCTGTTCCCTCTCAATATGAGGTACAGGTTGAAGGTAAAAAGATTGTAGGTTCTGCTCAGGTAAGAAAGAGAGAAATTGTTTTACAACACGGTTCTTTATTGATAGAATTAGAGAAAGATAAATTGTTTTCTGTATTTAATTTCCCCTCAGCTCAGATAAGAGAAAGGCTTAAAATAAGATTTAAAGCAACCAGCTTGGAAGAGATTTTAAAGAAAAAGATAAATTTTTCAGAATTATCAGAAATTCTTCTCCGAGGTTTTGAAGAAGAGTTTGGAGTAAGATTAGTGGAAGGTAAATTAATTGAACAGGAAGAAAAAATTTCCAAAGAACTTTTAGAAAATAAGTACTCAACTTATGAGTGGAATTACGAAAGAAAAAATAATCAGCTTGATTCCCAAAAAAAGGAGTAGTCAATGAATAAACTTAAGAGTAAATTTATTGTAGTTGAAGGAGCTATAGGAGTAGGAAAAACAAGTTTAGTCTTATTGTTAAGTAAAAGGTTTAATACAAAACATAATTTAGAGGTGGTGGAAGAAAATCCCTTTTTATCTAAATTTTATAATGATATAGAAAGATACGCCTTCCAGACTCAAATATTTTTTTTGCTGAGCCGCTACAAACAACAATTAGAATTAGCCCAGCAAGATTTATTTAATCAATCAGTTTTTTCTGACTACCTATTTGCCAAGGATAGGATATTTGCTCATCTGAATCTTTCCGGAAATGAACTTTCCATGTATGAATACCTTTATGAAATTATGGTTAAAGATATCCCTCGACCAGATCTAGTTGTTTATCTGCAAGCGAGCACAGAAACCTTAATAAAAAGGATAGCACTAAGAGATCGGCCTTTTGAGCGAAAAATATCTTTTGAATATATGAGAAGATTGAATTTGGCTTATGAAGAATTTTTTTCTTATCCTGATAATTATAAAAAAATAAAATTGATTAAAATAAACACTAATAATCTTGATTTTGTAGGCAAAAGTAAAGACCTTGAATATATTATTGATGAAATTTACAAAGGGGATAGTTTAAAATGAAGAAATTTATTATAGTATCAGGGAATATAGGTTGTGGCAAATCAAGCTTAACTGATCTCTTAAGTAGAAGATTGGGTTGGAAACCGTATTATGAGGTAGTAGAGAACAATCCTTATTTAGAGGACTTCTATGGAGATATGAAAAAGTGGAGTTTTCATCTTCAGATATTTTTTCTGTCCAAGAGATTTCGTCATCATCAGGAAATATTAAAGAACCCTGCCTCTGTAGTTCAGGATAGAAGTATTTATGAGGATGTAGATATATTTGCTAAAAATTTAAATCAGCAGGGATATATGGAGGGTCGCGATTATGAAAATTACCAGGAATTATTTAACATAATGACCCAATTTCTTACTCCTCCGGATTTAATTGTATATCTTCAGGCTTCAGTTCCCACTCTCTTAAGAAGAATTTCCCTACGAGGGAGAGATTACGAGAAAACTATCTCTGAGGAATATTTGAATCAGTTAAATGTTTTATATGAGGAGTGGATAGAGAATTTTACTATTTGCCCCATCTTAAATGTACCGGCAGATGATTTAGATTTTGTTAAGCGGCC
>NCRO01000695.1 GCA_002849045.2 Candidatus Sediminicultor secundus | reverse complement strand
TTATTATACAATCAAGGAGAATGTTAATGAAAGCAGATGTAGTGATTATAGGATGAGGGGTAATCGGGGCGGCTATTGCCCGAGAATTATCCAGATATAGAATTGATATAACTCTTATAGAAAAAGAAGATGATGTGGCAATGGGAACCAGCAAGGGTAATTCCGGGATTATTCATGCTGGTTATAACGCTGATTTTAAAACCCTAAAAGGTCGATTAAATATAAAAAGCAATTCCAGGTTTGATAAATTATGCCAGGACTTGAAAGTACGCTTTAAGAGAATAGGTTCATTAGTTGTAGGCCTTACCCAAGAAGATTTTGGTAAATTGAAAGAATTAAAAGAAAATGGAGAGAAGAATGGGATTAAAAATTTAGAAATAATTGCCGGTGATAAGTTGTTTAGATTAGAACCCAATTTGAATCCCCAAACGAAATATGCCCTTTATGCCCCTTCTGCCGGGATTATTTCCCCTTATAAATTTACTATCGCTCTGGTTGATAGTGCAGTGATAAACGGGGTTAATGTATTACTGGAAACAGAAGCAAAAGATATCAGAATTGAAGAAAAGCAAGTTTACGGTCTAGTTACTGACCGGGGCTTGATTGAAACTAAAGTGATAATTAATGCTGCCGGATTGCATGCTGATGAGATAGCCAAAACTGCTGGAGACGATTTTAAGATAAGCCCTTTAAAAGGTGAATATCAGCTGTTTGATAAACAGTGGGGGAATCTGGTTAACCATATCCTTTTTCCTATCCCCACTAAATTGTCCAAAGGTATTTTAGTGGCTCCCACAGTTCATGACAATCTCTTAATAGGGCCTAACTCTTATCGGGTAAAAGAAAAGGATAACCTTTCTACTACCAAAGTCGGAGCACAGGAAGTATATGAGGGAGCCAGAAAATTAGTTCCTCATCTTCCCCATCAAGACCTGATAAACTCTTTTGCCGGTTTAAGAGCAGATATTGAAGGGAGAGATGATTTTATTATAGAGGCCTCTAAAAAGATTAGAGGATTCATCAATGT
>NCRO01000694.1 GCA_002849045.2 Candidatus Sediminicultor secundus | reverse complement strand
ACTGATAAAGATAAAATGAGGCAGTTTTTTTCGGAATTATGTTTTGATTATCTAATTCATTGTGCGGCATTAGTACATAAAAACTCACCAGACCTTTCCTTTGATAATTTTATGAAGATTAATTTTGAAGGGACTAAAAATATTTTTAATTCTGTTATGGGAAATAAAAGTAATTCTGGATTTGGAGGAGCGATATTCTTTAGTACCATAGAAGTATATGGCGGGGAAGGGAGAAGTAGGATACTATCTGAGTATGATGAATGCCAGCCAATTACTTTTTATGGAAAGAGTAAATTAGCCGCTGAGAAGTATTTAGGAGAATTGAATAAGGAATACAAGCTGCCGATTACTATTTTACGGCTTACCCCGGTCTATAGTGAAGATTTTTTAAGGAATGTGAAGAGAAGGGTATTAATAGGGGGAGATAAGTTTTTTTATAGGGTAGGAGATGGGGAGCAGAAAATATCTTTATGTTCAAAAAATAATGTGATTGATGTTGTAGAGGCGTGTATTGAGGGTGAAGTTCCCTTTGGAGAAGTTTTTAATATGGCAGATGATAAAGTTTATAGTTTTAATGATTTAATGAATTATTTTCGAGAATTGGGGATGGGGAATCGTATTACTATAAAAATTCCGAAATGTATAGTATGTTTTGGGGCAAAGTTGCTTAGCTTGGTATTTCCGGGGAGAAAAGAAAGATTGCTTTCAATTTACTATAAGCTAACAAAAGATAATCTTTATTCTATTGAAAAAGCTAAGAAATATTTAAAATATAATCCAAAATGGAATTTTATAATAATATAATAAAAAATACAAATATATTAGAAGATGATAAAAAGAGCATTTGATTTATTTTTCTCTATAATTTTATTAATAATTTTAGCTCCCTTGTTTGTGGTGGCGGGGATTTTAATAAAGTTAGATTCCCCTGGGCCTGTTTTTTTTAAGCAGAAGAGAGTGGGTAAAGACAATAAAACTTTTATGGTTTATAA
>NCRO01000693.1 GCA_002849045.2 Candidatus Sediminicultor secundus | reverse complement strand
GAAAATCTTTACTTTCCATTATAGAAGAAAGATGTAAAAGTATAATGCTATTAAAAAGAAGGTGAAAAAGATGGCTAAAAAAATAAAAGCAGGAAAAGCTACTGAAATAAAATGTGCTTTCTGTAGTGGGACCGGCAAAGATCCTTTTGAGCTTCTTTCTCCATTGTCTATCTGTCAAGTGTGCTCAGGAAGTGGGAAAGTAAAAGTTGAACCACCGACCATAAAATGTGCCTTCTGCAATGGAACAGGTATTTATTTAGGTAAAAGACTTACCTGTACTGTATGTGGAGGTAAAGGTGTGGTAACTATGCCGAAAAATGCCAAAATATGTACTATATGTAATGGAACCGGCCAAGCTCCGGATGGTCTTCCTTGTTTAAATTGTCATGGTAAAGGAGTAGTGTAAAGCAAATTTTAAAATAGAATAATATAACATATCTCCTCCTAATGCAAGAAGGGGGTTGTATAGCCCAGAGGTCGCATCTTTTTTTAGCAATAAGTAGTGAAAAAAGCGATTAACCCATCTGTTAATAAACGTTAACAGCAGATGTGTTTGGTAATTTTACAGGAGGTGTAGAAAATGTCAGTTGAAGAATTAAGTACAGTATTAGAAC
>NCRO01000692.1 GCA_002849045.2 Candidatus Sediminicultor secundus | reverse complement strand
ATATAAGAGTTTTAGTCCCTCTTTTATTAATAAATCCTTCGAACGGAATGATAAACAGATAAATCTGCAATTAGAAGAAGCGATGAGGTATTTAGGGGAACTAAATGCTTATTCTATATTAGTGCCAGATGTAAAGCTATTTATCAAAATGCATGTGGCAAAAGAAGCTACTACTTCCAGCCGCATAGAAGGAACCCGCACCCAAATAGATGAGGTAGTTTTGCCGGAGAAAGAGATTAGACCAGAAAGACGAGATGATTGGCTCGAGGTTCAAAGCTATATTAAGGCAATGAATTTTGCAATAAAAGAATTAGAAAAATTACCAATTTCCATTAGACTTATTAAGGAAACTCACCAAGTACTTCTTTCGGGAGTAAGAGGAAAACATAAACTGCCCGGAGAGATACGCAGAATCCAAAATTGGATAGGTGGATCAAACCTGAAAGATGCTTTTTTTATTCCCCCACATTACGAAGAATTACCAGAACTCTTAACTGATTTGGAAAAATTTTGGCATAATCGTCAGTTAAGTATACCTAATTTAATAAAAATCGCTATGAGTCATTATCAGTTTGAAAG
>NCRO01000691.1 GCA_002849045.2 Candidatus Sediminicultor secundus | reverse complement strand
TCAATATACCTTGAAAAACTTTTGGAGAGAATAAAATAACATTGAAATAAATAAATGTTAATTCTTCTTTAACTTACGCCGGTAAATGCCCCAGGCGATTCCCCAACAAATTAAAGTGCTAATGGGTGTAAAAGTACAATGGGCATAATAACCCAAATAACATAGTTTACTTGCAGAAGCAGGAATTAATGTAGATACTCCTGCTAAAACTGCAATTACAATTGCAATCTTATGCCATTTCATCTTGTTTTTCCTCCTTTTTGTGTTTCATTCTTATCGGTAATATTTACAAATGCATTGGGATTAGGTTTCTTTGATTTAATTATTGCAAAAGTTTCTTCCCAAACACATACTTTACCAATTTTAAAATAATTTTCTAAATCCATAATAAAATTGGAAATTCCCTTTAAATTGAAAGTATTTTTTATTTTTAAATTATAGTCTCCGTTTTCTTTTTGCATATTGTTCTACTTAATATAATTTTATGCCAAATGTGAAGACTCGACCTCTCTTCCTGGTTAATCACTTATGAAAAGTTAGAAAAAGTAACCGAATTATCGAGCTCGTATAACCATCCCCTGCATCATTATCTATTTGAATAAAGTAATATATTCGGATAATACAAATAATCGATTTCTGGATAAACCGGTTATTTCCTTGAGTAGATCTAATCGCTGAAAATCAGCAATTAAGCGAGAAGCAGCAGCAAAACCTATCTCCAAATGTTCAGATGCTTGATTGACAGAAATCACCGGGTTAGAAAATAAAAATAACAATAGCTTTTGGGCAATCGGTATTTTGCGCCCAAGAGATACTATTTTATCTTCATATTGTTTACATAAACCTACAATTGCTTTTAGAGTTTCTTTCCCATCCTTGGCAGTATCAATAACTCCAGTGAGGAAAAATTTAATCCATTGTTCCATGT
>NCRO01000690.1 GCA_002849045.2 Candidatus Sediminicultor secundus | reverse complement strand
GCAATAGACGAGGGTTTATATCCGCGTAAAAAGGCAAGTGTTATATATAGTGGTAGTTCTAATGGTGTTAATTTGAAAACATTTGATATTGCTCAAAAAATAATTTGGCGTAATCATATAAAAGCCGAACTTAATCTAAACGAAAGTAGTTTTATTTATGGATTTGTTGGTAGAATTACCAAAGATAAAGGAATAAAGGAATTGATAAATGTATTTCAACGATTAGCTAAGAATGATTCTGGGATATTTCTTTTATTAATTGGCATGGAAGAAGAGGAGCATGGACTAAGTCCGACAATTGTTGAGGTGATTCACAATCATCCACAAATTATAGCTATGGGATGGAAAGCTAATGTACCGGAGTATATGGCGGCTATGGATGTAATGGTATTGCCCAGCTATCGGGAAGGTTTGAGTATGGTTGTCATTGAGGCTCAGGCTATGGCGGTGCCGGTAATTGTAACCGATATACCCGGATCCCGGGATGCTATAAATAATGGAAAAACAGGCATTCTAATTCCCATAGCTGACGAGGAAAATTTGATGGCGGCAATGCGTAAATTAGAAAATAACGAGGACTTGTTAAAATCCATGGGTGATAAGGGCAATCTATTTGTAAGAGAAAATTTTGAACAGGGAGTATTTTGGGAAAAGATTCTGGAGCATCGTATGTCTTTACTAACCCGAATGGCAAAATAACACGCTCCTACCTGTGGGTATCTACTGTAAGTGATAAAAAAATTAAAATAGAGAGTTAGTAGTAAAGGGGAATTGGTGTTATCTTATTTTTGCAGATAAGCTGGAACTGCTTTGAAAGTTAAAAATTGGAGTAATATTTAAATGAAGAAAATTATTA
>NCRO01000689.1 GCA_002849045.2 Candidatus Sediminicultor secundus | reverse complement strand
CGTACCACTCCTTTATATTTTAGAAGTAATTTAAAAATAGTTTTTAACCAATCCCTTATTACCTGAGGCATCTCCAAAAAACGAATTAGATGACCGGTGGCAGCTGAATCCAGAATATAAACATCAAATCTTCTCTCATTTATAAAGTCTGTAATCTGATTTAAAGCCAAAAGTTCATCTAATCCCGGAGGAGTAACGGTAAAGAGCTCTTCCATTACTTCCCGGTCAAACTTTACATCCACCCCTTTTCCAAAACTATTGAATAGTTCATTTATATCTTCTCTATGTTTCTTTTTCCAATCTTCCAATATTTTTGCTGCATTCATCTCAAAACCGAAAAGATTATTTGTCCCTTTTATAGAGGTTAAGGTATCCTTAATAGGTGTTTCAAAACTATCCGATAAAGAATGTGCAGGGTCAGTAGAAAAAATCAATATTTTCTTATTCGGTTCTTTCTGAGCTTTCCTTAGCGCTGCAGCACAGGCTAAAGAGGTTTTTCCTACCCCGCCTTTTCCTCCAAATATAATAAACTTTAAGTCTTTTTTTTTCAATATCTAATGCCTGGGTCTGGGTTTTCAAACCTTCTTCTGTATGAGAAAAATGAGAATAAATTGGTTTGTATTCCTGGATTTCGCCAAACAATATCTGAGCATATTCCTTTAATTTTTCTATACCTCTAATCTGATAAGGAAAAAGTGGCATAGTAAGGAGATTATAATCAGAAAATCCCTTCCTAATTCGAGATATGCTTTGTTTTTGTTCTTTTTTTCTTCCATTACA
>NCRO01000688.1 GCA_002849045.2 Candidatus Sediminicultor secundus | reverse complement strand
TCGCGATGTAGGAAGAGGTATAGTCAGAATGGATCCCAAGGACTTTGAGGGGCTTGGCTGTGAAGTGGGAGATGTGGTGGGGATTTTTGGCAAGCGAATGACAGCTGCCAAGGTGATGCCGGCATATATTGAGGATAGAAATAAAGGAATTATTCAGATAGACGGAGTTATTAGAGAGAATGCTCAGATCGGTTTGGATGAGAAAGCCTCTATCGAAAAAGTAGATCATGAACCTGCTAAAAAGATTACTTTATCACCTGTTACTATAAGTGGTTTACGAGGTGAAAAAGATACCCGGTATATTGGGCGTCTCCTGGAAGGATTACCTTTAGTAGTGGGGGATAGGGTCAGAGCTACTCTATTTGGTTCAAAATCTTGTGATTTTAAGATATTAGCTGCAACTCCCAAAAAAGGAGTGCTTTTAATTCAACCTACTACGGTGATCAGGATAGAACTGAAAGAAGGAGAAGAAAGACGGGGACTTAAAATAGCCTATGAGGATATAGGCGGATTAGGTAAACAGACTCAAAGAATCAGAGAGATGATAGAACTTCCTTTAAAATATCCTCAGGTTTTTGAAAGAATAGGTATAGATGCTCCCAAGGGAGTTCTTTTACATGGACCACCGGGTTGCGGCAAGACCTTAATCGCTCGGGCAGTAGCCAATGAGACAGACGCCTATTTTACCAGCATAAGCGGACCTGAGGTGATGGCAAAATACTATGGTGAATCGGAGGGCCGACTTCGTAGTATATTTGAAGATGCAAAGGCTAATGCTCCGGCTATTATTTTTATTGATGAAATAGATTCTATTGCACCTAAACGTGAGGAGATGGGGGGGGAAAAGCAGGTAGAGCGAAGAGTAGTAGCACAGCTTTTAGCTCTTTTAGATGGTCTGGAGGCACGGGGACAAATAATTGTAATCGGAGCAACCAACATCCCTAATGTACTGGATCCTGCTTTAAGACGGCCGGGAAGATTTGACCGTGAGCTTTCCATTCCCATACCAGATAAAAATTCTCGTTTAGAGATACTTCAGATTCACACCAGAGGTATGCCTCTGGCAGAAGATGTGAATTTAGAGAAGCTGGCTGAAATCACTCATGGATTTGTGGGAGCAGATTTAGAGGCTTTAGCAAGAGAAGCCGCTATGGCAGCCCTAAGAAAGATATTACCCAAGGTAGATTTTGAGTTAGCAGATATACCTTATGAAACACTTTTAGAATTAAAAGTTACAGCATATAATTTTATGGAGGCCCTGAAAGAAATAGAGCCTTCTGCTATTCGTGAAGTATTTATTGAGGTGCCTGATGTTAAGTGGAGCGATGTGGGTGGATTAGAGAATATAAAGAAACAGTTGATAGAGACAATTGAGTGGCCTTTAAAGTATCCCGAACTCTTTATTAAGGCAAAGACCAATCCTCCCAAAGGTTTATTACTCTATGGTCCTCCTGGTACAGGTAAAACTTTGGTAGCTAAAGCA
>NCRO01000687.1 GCA_002849045.2 Candidatus Sediminicultor secundus | reverse complement strand
AATGAAAATGAATGTAGTTGATGAAATTTCAGAAATTCAGCCAATATTATTAAACAAGGTGCAACCTACCTTTATCCAAACCCCGCAAGTAAAAGATTTAATAAGTCGAGCCTTTTTATACCTTCAAGCAGGTTATCCAATACACTTATCAGGTCCGGCAGGAACCGGCAAAACTACTTTGGCTATGTATTTAGCTGCTCAATCAGGCAGACCGACCATCTTAATCCATGGAGATGAACAATTTGGCACTTCTGATTTAGTAGGAGGAGAATTCGGGTATCGGAAGAAGAAAGTAGTAGATAATTTTATCCATTCGGTTCTAAAAGCAGAAGAAGATGTTACCGGAAGATGGGTAGATAATAGACTAACTGTTGCCTGTAAACACGGGTTTACACTTATTTATGATGAATTTACCAGATCTAAAGCAGAAGCAAATAATATTCTTTTATCTGTATTAGAAGAGAAAATGTTAGATCTTCCTACAGCCAGGGGAATAGAAGGATATTTAAAGGTTCATCCGAATTTTTCCGCTATATTTACCAGTAATCCACATGAATACGCCGGTGTACACAAATCTCAGGATGCGCTTCGAGATAGGATGATCACTATAAAACTTCAACATTATGACTTAAATACAGAGATAGAAATAGCTAAAGCTAAATCAGGTATTTCCAGTGCAGATGCTGAAAAAATAGTTAATATTATAAGAGCCTTAAGAAATCAAGATGATAATGGAGCCATTCCTACTATTCGTGCTGCTATTATG
>NCRO01000686.1 GCA_002849045.2 Candidatus Sediminicultor secundus | reverse complement strand
ATTTACTACTGGCTTGATAGTTAGTGATATTGGATTTGATCGTTTATACAGTTATATTCTACAAAACTTTAAAAAGTCCTTCTTTTTTACGAAAAAAATTAGAAAAATAAAGATTTGACCCCATTATTTTCCTCATTAATTTCCTCTAATAGAAAAGCCCCGCGGGGTGGTTATTCCCCGCGAGGCTTTTACTTTTACCCCTTCGTTTACTGATTAAATCAGCTTAGAAAGGATCGTTTCGTTTGGTGATTTTAGAATCCACCAGCAGCAATTACTTGACCATCTAATGCAACTAGTGGTTGCGCACCAACACTAGCAACAACGGTGGCCGCTATATCAATAGTTCCTGTTGTAGTATTGACTGCATAGACTCCTGATGCTGATGTAAAGGTTATACTGATATACTTTGTCCCAGTACCATCAACTTGATTAGGAGTAAGGACACTAGCTCCTGGGTATACCATATCTATATCTGAGTAATCACCTACTACTGAATCAACAGCTACACTATAAGTAATTGTTATTGTATCCGAATCTGTAAATACTGCACTTACTACTGTCGGTACTGCTCCTGTTGTCGCGAATGTTGCTGTTACAACTCCTGAATTAGCAGGATTTGACACGCCTGCTGCTCCAGCTACTGTAAAGAAGTTTACAGTTACACCGGTTGCGGTAAATCCTGTTTTTGGTGTGAGTGTAATCGTTGCTACGTATACTG
>NCRO01000068.1 GCA_002849045.2 Candidatus Sediminicultor secundus | reverse complement strand
TTATAAGGGAGAAAGATTATATCGTCTTGCCAGAAAAGGTATAGAAGTAAAAAGAAATCTTAAGAAAGTCAAAATATATCAGCTCAATTTAATAAATTTTTACCAAGAGGTAAACCCAATCGTTAAATTCGAAGTTGTTTGCTCAAAAGGCACATATATTAGAACATTGTGTAACGATATAGGTGATGAATTAGGTTGTGGCGCACATTTATCAAATTTGGTAAGGAAAAAAGTTGGTAATTTTAGCATTGAAGACTTTTTTTACTTTTTAATTTATCAGAAAGTTCTATTTTATACCCGTACTCCTTGGCAATATTTTTTAAAATATTTACAGAAACTTCCTTGTCAATCGAACTTATTGTTCCAAATTGCATAATTTTTTGTATTACCTCTGATAAAGAAATTTTTAGCTCTGAAGAAAGTTCTTTTAAATTCGGAAGTTTATTAATTTGCATAACTTTAAGTTGTTTCTTCTTTTTTGTTACTTTTTTCTTCTTTTCAGTAATAATAACTTCTTTAATTAATTCGATAGTATCCTTATCTAAAGTACTCATATGATTTTTAACTTCAATTCCTTCTTCATTTAAAAACCCTATCAGTTCTTTAGCCGGCATTTTTAATTCTTCAGCTAATTCATACACTCTTGTTTTCATTGTATATCGCCTCCGCTCTATAAGCTATATAACTATTATTAGACCTAATATTATTATCTTATATTGAACAATTAAATTAGTCGATAGTGAATAGTCGTTAGTCGTTAGTTTTAAATACAAGATTCAAGTTCTCAGTTTAGGATAAAGTTAAAGCTAAAAGTGAAAAACCATAATTTGAAATTTCACGATAAACCGATTGACCAATTTGCTTGTTTTTTAAAGACATAGACGGGCGAGACGCCTGTCCTACGAAAATATAAATTTATTGTCTTTATTTGTATTTGTATTGTAGGGGCACAATGAATTGTGCCCTCTTTGTTTTTATATTTCCGTTTACTGTGGGCACGATGCATCGTGCCCCTACATTAGTATTTTATTTACTTTTTGAGTTGTAATCATAGTTTTCAATCTATATTTTTACCTATATTTTTCAAAAAAACCTTCCTTAATTCATCAAGCGTTTGCAACGGGATATCTTGCTTTAAGGATCTATTTAAATTATTTTTCCTTAAGGCAATATCCAAACATTCAACATTAGCACACAGATAGGCTCCTCTTCCTGATTTTTTGCCTGTCTTATCAATTTCAATTTTTCCCTCAGGTGTTCTTATTATCCTAATCAGTTCTTTTTTAGGTTTTTTGCATTGACAACCAATACAAGTTCTTATAGGTACCCTTAAATTTTTTATCATTTATAAATACCTTTTTTTGGATTAATATCATTATTTCTCTATGTCATCTTTTTTAAGATCATTTTGAGAATTCGGATTATTCTCCTCTTTGTACTCTGATTCGCTTTTTATATCTACTTTCCACCCGGTTAATTTTGCAGCAAGTCTTGCATTTTGTCCTTCTTTTCCAATTGCTAAAGAAAGTTGCTGGTCCGGTACAATTACTGTAGCAGTCTTTTCGTCTTCAAAAAGATTTACCAGCAAAACTTTGGCCGGGCTTAAAGAATTAGCAATTAATACTTTTTCATCATCATCCCATCTTATAACATCAATTTTTTCATCCTTTATTTCCAGCATAATTGATTTTATTCGTGAACCCCTATCACCTATACATGCTCCTATAGGGTCTATTCTTTCGTCCTTAGAGTAAACTGCAACTTTTGATCGCTTACCCGCTTCACGGGCAATATTTTTTATTTCAACCAGTCCCTCATGAATTTCAGGGACTTCCAATTCAAACAAACGTTTTAATAATTCAGGATGGGTTCTGGATGCAAATATTTTAGGGTTTTTAGATGTTTTTCTTACTTCAAGGATATAAATTTTAATTCTTTTCCCCTTATAATATTCTTCATCTCTTATTTGTTCATTAGGCAAAAGTAGAGCTTCCGTTCTTCCTAAATCTATAATGACGTTTCTATGCTCTATTCTCTGCACAACTCCGGTAACAATATCTCTCTCTTTATCAATATATTTTTCATAAATTACATTTCTTTCAGCTTCTCTAATCTTTTGGACTATTACCTGTTTTGCTGTTTGAGCAGCTATTCTACCAAATTTTTTAGGCGTGGTTTCTATTAAAATAGTATCCTCAATATTATAATTTTCTTTATTCGATATTGGTAAATCATCTATGCTAATTTCGTTTAAGGGCTCTAAAACTTTTTGTACAATGGTTTTTTTAGTGAATACTTTAATCTCTCCGGTATCTTCAGAGATATCTATTTTTACATCATCTATACTGTTTGCATAATTTTTTTTATATGCAGAAATTATTGCTGATTCAATCGCTTCTATCAATATATTTTTTGATATTCCTTTTTCTTTTTCTATTTCTTCTAATACTTTTGCTAAATTTATATTCATATAATAATATATTTCATCCTCCTTCCTATTAAAATGTTTCAAGTGAATTAATTGCTTAATATATAACAAAAGAGTGGTCTTAAATACCACTCTTTTGAGGAGAACAACCTTTTTACTTAAGCACGAGTAATTATAACATAAAACTATTATTTTGGCAATATATTCGTGAGCACGACGCATCGTGCTAATAAATATTAGGTAAAATCTTTCCAAAACTTTTCTTCTATTTTATCAGGTTTTCCCTCAAGATTTTCTCTATCAAATTGCCATCTTAGGGGATTGTTTTGAATATATTCACGAATACGATTTAATTCTCTTTCATTTCTTATTATATGTTCATAATAATTTCTCTGCCATATAGAATATAAAAATGGATAATCCAATCGTTTAATTTCTCGGGTAACAGCAGATTTAAAACCACGTACAATTGAACCAATTGTTTGAGAGGGGGAACGAAATTTATTTGTAGGGGCGTATTGTAATACGCCCTTTTTATTGTTCGTTAATATTATAATCCCATGGAAATGGTTGGGCATAACTATATATTTATCCGATTGAATGTTTTTACGAATTTGAAAAGTTTTTAACCATTCTCTTTCGGTTATTTTTCCTAATACATTCAGTTTTATTTTACCATCAATTATATATCCAAGTATATTTTCCTTACGATAGGTGCAAATGGTAATAAAATATGCACCCGGTAGAGAATAATTATAGTTTTTTATTCTAAGGGAATGCCGGTGATGTTTGATAAAATTACAGTTATTGTTATCTGTTGGCATTTTTACCTTTTCCTTCTTAATGGTCATTGCAAAGGGCGTATGCAATACGCCCCTACAAATCAACGTAATGACATTCATAATTACCCTACTAAAATTTTACACTATCGAAATAACATAATTAGAAGAGATTTGGTTTAATTTTACACTGACTATTTCACCTTTTTTACCGATAAAACCAGGAATTATCACTTTAATATAATTATCTGTGATACCGCGGGAATAGATTCTTCCTTCTTTGTCTTTTATCTCATCCTCGATTAAAACATCAGCAATCGAATTGAGGAATTTTTTCTGAAAATCATAAAATAATTCTATAGATAGGTCTTGTAACCTTTTACTTCTTTCTTTTTTTACCCTATTATCGACTTTATCGGGCAGTAAAGCTGCCAAACACTCTTTACGATTAGAATACTTAAAAACGTGTATTTTTGCAAAGCAGACTTTTCGGACAAAATTAATAGTTTTGCTGAAACTATTACTATCTTCATTGGGAAAACCTACCATAATGTCCGTGGTTATTGCTATATCAGGAATTACTTGTTTTATTAGGGATATCTTTTTGTAAAAAATCGAGGTATTATAAGGACGATTCATAAGATTAAGAATTTTATCATCACCACTTTGGAGAGGAATATGTAAATGATGACAAAACTTAGAACAGTTTTTAAAGGTATTTAATAATTCATCATCGATATCTATTAATTCTATTGAACTTAAACGAATTCTTTTTATTCCCTTAAAATCGCTAATCAGAGAAATTAATTTTGCTAAATTTGTCTTCCCTTTATCTTTATTCCTGCCATATGTACCTAAATTAATTCCTGTGAGGACCAATTCTTTAACCCCATTGCTGTTTAAATTAGAAACTTCTTCTAATGCATCTTCTACAGTTCTACTTCGAGCAGGACCTCTAACATAAGGAACTTTACAATAAGTACAAAAACTATTGCAACCATCTTGTATTTTTAGCCATGCGCGGGTATGCAAGCTACTTGATTTATTTTTAGGAACATTGTTATATTTTTTCAGATATTTTGCAGGTTTTACTCTAATAACCGTATCATGGAAATCTATTTTTACTAATTGTTGTAAAATATCATTTTTTTCTCCATTCCCTGCTATTAAGCTGATTCCTTCTATTTTTTGTAGATCTTCATAATTAGATTGTGCATAACAACCGGTTACAATTATTTTTGATTTTCTATTTTGGCGGATAGCTTTCCTTATCATCTGTTTAGATTTTCGATCGGCTTCTTGGGTAACAGTACAAGTATTTATTATGTATATATCAGCATTTTGGTGAAAATCTACTATTTGAAAACCCTTATCTTGAAAAAAATTGATAATACTTTCTGTTTCATATTGATTTACTTTACATCCGAGTGTTTTAAGGGCAACTTTAATAATAAATGTTCCTCCTTTTTTTGGTATAGCAGAAATTAGCGTGGAGCGTATAGTAATATAGTATCGAGTATCGTGTATATAGTATATAGTTAAGAAAATAAGAGATAGAAGTAGGAAAAGATATCATCTCAAAGCAACTGACAAAGCGGTAAACCAGGTAACTGGCTAACGGTTAATATATAGTATATCGTGAGAAATTTAGAATCCAGTAGTCAGAATTTAGAAGAAAAATAAGTCTAAACTAAAAAGTAAAAAAATACCGGAATCTTTATGCGATACTCGATACTGTTTTTTCTCGATACACGATACTGTTTTTTCTCGATACTAATTATTGTTTTGTCCAAAAGCATTTTTTATTTTCGTAAAAATACCTTTCTCTCCTAATTTCTCTAAATCTTCGCCACTTAATTTTGCATATTCTAATAGTAAATTTCTTTGTTTATCATTCATCTCTTTAGGTATTTCCACTATAATTTTAATATATTGATTTCCTCGCTGCTGAGTTCCAATTTTAAATATTCCTTTTCCTCTAAATCTGAAGACACTATTTGGTTGGGTGCCAGCAGTAATTTTTAATTTTGCTTTTTCTTGCAAGGTAGGGACAGTAGTTGTTCCACCCAATGCGGCCTTTACAAAACTAATTGAATGAGTACAACTAATATCAACCCCTGTACGTTTAAATATTTTATGAGGTTTTACGTATAAAACAATGTATAAATCACCAGAGGGACCACCTCTCTCTCCCGGTTCTCCCATTCCAGATATTCGTAACCTATGGCCGGTATCTACGCCAGCAGGTATTTTCACTTTTACTACTCTATTTCTCTTTGCTTTCCCTGTACCCCTACAATTGGTACATACATCTTTTATTATTTTTCCTTCACCTGCGCACCGAGGGCAGGTTTTTACATTAACAAATTGCCCAAACATTGTACTTTGAGTGCTTTTGATCTCACCGGTACCGTGGCAATCAGGACAGGTCTGCGGAGAAGTCCCGGGTTTAGCTCCACTTCCTTTGCATGCCGGACAAGTTTCCCAGTTTGGGACTTCTATTTTAGTTTCCTTACCAAAGGCAGCATCTTCGAAGCTTATTTCTAAATTATATCTCAAATTTGCTCCTCTTTGAGGACGTACTCTTCCTTCACTTCTTCGAGTACTTGTACCAAAAAAAGATTCAAAAATATCACTAAAATCTCCGAAGCCACCGAAATCAGAAAAACCTCTTCCCTGAAAATCAAACCCTCCCATGCCTTCGGTTGAACCAAATTGATCATATCTTGCCCTCTTTTCCGGGTTACCAAGTACTTGATAGGCTTCATTGATCTCTTTAAATTTCTTTTCGGCATCACCATCAGATGAATTTCTATCAGGATGGTATTTAAGGGCAAGCTTCCTGTAAGTCTTTTTTATTTCTTCGGGAGTAGCATCTTTTTTTAAACCTAATATTTCGTAATAATCTCTTTTTGTCAATTAATATTTCCTCTTTAATTATTCGTTAGTTAGTTACTTGGTTGGCTGGTTAATTGGTTAATAAATCATCAGTATCAAACCAGCCAACTTATTTTATATATCCCCTTATTTGTTATCCTTACACTTTTATGTCATTCCCGTGGAAACGGGAATCTATATTTTTTCTATCCACTTCGTCATCATTCGGGTTTATAAATCGAATTTACTTAGACACAGGCGGGCCTGTCCTCGTGAAAACGGGGAACGCCTGTCTTGCGGTTTTACTTATATTATTAGGGGCGTATGCAATACGCCCCTACTTTTTTTCTTTTGCTTTTCTTTGCTATACACTACGTAATATATACTCGATACTAATTTTTTAACGAGATACGAATTATGCTTGTACTTCTTAACTGACCAGCTAAATAATTAATTTTTCGTGTTATATGCTTATTCTATCTTCTCTTTTCTTCACTCGATACTCGATACGCGATACTATATTTCTCTACGCTAATTTTTCTTGTCCTCGTCTTTTTTGTCCTCGTCCTTTTCGACTTCATAATCAGCATCAACTACCTTTTCTTCTCCCTTTTCATCTTTTTTATCAGCTTCACTGGCCTTCTCGCTTTCCTTATTTGCTTCTTGTTGTTGTGTTTCAGCTGATGCTTTTTTATAAATCTCCTCAGCAAGCTTATGTGAGGAAGTAGTTAATTTTTCGATATTCGATTTAATCTTTTCTACATCATCTTCTTCTAAGGCTTTCCTGAGCTCTTTAATATTTTCAGTTATCTGGTTTTTTTCATCTTCACTAACTTTATCTCCGGATTCCTTTAGAGTTTTTTCCACAGAATAAATTAAAGTATCTGCCTGATTTCGAAGTTCTACTTTTTCTTTTAATTTATTGTCTTCTTCAGAGTATTGCTCTGCCTCTTTTACTTTTTTATTTATTTCTTCTTCACTTAGCCCACTTGAAGCAGTAATGGTTATTTTTTGTTCTTTTTGAGTACCTAAGTCCTTAGCTTGAACA
>NCRO01000685.1 GCA_002849045.2 Candidatus Sediminicultor secundus | reverse complement strand
TTGCTGTGAGTGTAATCGTTGCTATATATACTGTGCTCGGTTCAAATGTTGAACCCGCTGCCACTCCAGCTGCAGTTTTCCATGTTGTCACACCCGTGTATTGAGTTGATGCAGTTACCGTTAAGTCTGGAGCTGCGCCATATACCGGTGCTGTTACTCCAAGGATTCCAGGTATGCTAATTATTGTTCCTGTTACTGCTGCGGCGGATACTGTGACTGCACATGTTGCGGTTTTGCTTCCATCTACTGTTGTTACTGTAATATCAGCTGTACCTGCTGCTACTGGTGTTACTACTCCACCAGCTACGGTTGCCACTGTCTCAGCACTTGAAGCCCAAGTTACGCTGGTGTCGGTGGCATCTGCCGGTGCAACAGTCTCCACTAATGTTCCGGTTGCTCCCCCGACGGTTAAGGCCAAGGTTGCTTGATCTAAAGTTACTCCTGTTACTGCTACTACTGCTACTGGTACAGTAGGAATACAGCCTACAAAGAGTAAAGATGCCATTGCTAATACCATTAAAATAACTAAAAATTTCTTCATTATATTTCTCCTTTCGTTTTTTACAATGAATTTACTTACTTAATTTCGCGAAATTAATTAATTTTAACTTCTTCTTTTAAAATAGCTTCTT
>NCRO01000684.1 GCA_002849045.2 Candidatus Sediminicultor secundus | reverse complement strand
GACATTCTATCCAATAACCAGATTCCCTTCTCTTTTTACTTTCTTTAAGTCTCTCTCTATGTATTTGATTTAAGAGAGTTTCCGAAATAGGTTCGAAGCTCATCTACTATTCTCCTTTTTATCAATATTATGCTTCTGGCTTGAGTTCTCTGGCTTTAGCAGATATCCAGCCACACCAGGGACACCCGGTACTTATAAGCTCTTCAACAGGTACCCTCTTGTCACATTGAGGACAATTTTCCTTAGATACCACAGCTTCCTTCCAGGCTGCTGTTTCGTAATTGGTACCAGATGGAAACTCCAAACCATACTTGGCAGCAGTCTCAAACGAAGCCAATGCTGCTCTTATCTTTATGCCAAGCAGTTCAACACCAGCAACAGAAATAGTGATATCAGCATTGATTACTAATCCCTTATCCAGAATGCGATCTACTACATCAACTAAAGTGCCACCACTTGAATAATCTTTTGTCGCTTCCATTACCATTTCTATAATCTCCTTACTTCGCCACTACACCCTGGCCTTTACATTTAGGGCAAGCTACCGGATGAGGTTTGCGTGGATATATTCCTGTTCCGCCACATTTAGAACATTTTTTAGAAGGCGTTCTCTTTGTAACCACACCTACACCCCCGCAAGCCAAACAGTGTATGCGACTGGTAGTATATGGATCGATTCCCTTGCCACTACAAAAATTACATTTAACTACAGGGCCCTCGATCTTCACCTTACCTTTTCCTAAACATACTTGACAATCAGAAAGTTTAGATAAAAGCTGGAAAGGATCCTTCCCTGTTCCATCGCAAAAAGCACATTTAACTTCTATTTTCTTTTCTTCTATTTCTTTAAGTTCCTCGGGTGCTATAGTAGCCCATCTTGGTTTTTTAGCCATTTGACTCCCCCCTTTTTATTATTTATTCAGTTCTTTTAACTTTTTATTCAGTTCTTTTTCTCTCTTTTCATATTTTTCTTTA
>NCRO01000683.1 GCA_002849045.2 Candidatus Sediminicultor secundus | reverse complement strand
AGAAGGCAAAGAAATACTTAAAAAACATTTTTATTTCCATAACCCCTGGTGGATCGACCATAGAGTTCCAGACTCCCTCAAGCTAACTTACCGAAGGCCGGTATTAAAAAAGCTCCTCGAGTATTTTAAATTAGATCGGGCTATCCTTATTAAGGGGCCGCGAAGGACAGGAAAGACTACCCTTCTTTATCAGATCATTGATGAATTAATCACTAAAAGAGAAATACCAGCCCAAAACATAATCTATCTTTCCTGTGATGATCCTGAATTAAAATCACTCACCAACCCTTCCTTAGATTCACGGATAAACCTGTCTGATATATTAGATGTTTATGAACAGTTAAGAGAAAAAACCATAAAAGAATTAAAACCCAATGAGAAGATTTATCTTTTTTTAGATGAGATTCACTTCTGGGAGGGGTGGCAGTTTGAAATAAAAAAATATTTTGATAAAAAGTATCCTCTTAAATTTATATTATCAGGTTCTTCAGCTTCTCTTATCAAGAGAGGGTCTGAATCTTTGATGGGTAGGACAATAGAAGAGCTTATATTGCCCTTTAGTTTTTATGAGTTTTTATCCTGCCAGTTAAAAAATAAAAGATTAGACAAAATTATCCTTAATTTGCAGAAAAATTTCGCCCCTTCTAATCTACTTAAGGGGGTAACAGGTCTTTTTTCGGACAGTATATCGCCAATCGACCAGCTGATTCCTTATCAAAATAAAATCAAAATTCTTTTTGCCGAATATCTTAATCGGGGAGGATTTCCCCATCTTCTGGAGGTAGAAAATCCTATTCTGTGGCAGAGGCTTCTTCGAGAAGATGTTATTGAAAAAGTGATTTATCGAGACCTGGTAGACCTTTACGAAATAAAAAAACCGCAGGTTTTGGAAAAATTTTTCCTCTATTTAGCCGGTCATTCTTCTGATATTATAAACATTACCAGTATAGCCAATTCTCTCTGTCTGAGCAGGGAGTACACCCTTAAATATTTAAATTATCTTATTGAATCATTTTTAGTTTTCGGGATAAAAAAGTATTCTCCCTCGGTAGAAAAGCAGATTCGCAGTAATCAGAAGGTTCATCTTATCGATAGTGGCTTAATTACTGTCTTTGGAGAGGGGAATAAAGAGAATAGGGTAAATGGTCAAAAAGTAGAGAGCTTGATTGGCAGGTGTTTCTTAAAAGAAAAGGTTTTTTATTGGAGAGAAAGGGAAGAGGTTGACTTTGTCCTTGATGTTAATTTTCTTCTGCCTGTCGAAGTTAAATATCGTAATACTATTTTGCCAAGAGACTTGAAAGGGATAATCAAATTTATGACAAAATATGGAATTAGAGAAGGGATAGTAGTTAGCAAAGATTTGTTGCAGAAGATGGAACAGGATGATAAAATATTATGGCTAGTCCCTGCCTGGCTACTTTTACTAATGGTATAAAGAAAGGAATATTTAAAAATGAATTACTTAGAAAAATACAATTTCTGGTTAGAAAATAAATATTTTGACGAACAAGCCAAAGAAGAACTTCGTGTCCTTGCCGGCGACGAAGAAGAAATCAAAGACCGTTTTTATAAAGACCTCGAATTCGGCACGGGAGGCCTGCGCGGTAAAATCGGTATGGGCACCAACCGAATGAACATCTATACCGTTTCTCGTGCAACTCAAGGCTTGGCTGATTACCTTATCGAAGAATCAAAAAAACAACTTCGTCCTCAAAACTACCTCGACCGCGGTGTGGTCATTGCCTATGACTGCCGCCACAAATCCCGCGAATTTTCCGAGACCATCGCCTTAGTCCTTAACGCCAACAATATCAAAGCCTATCTCTTTGAGGATGTCCGACCTACTCCTGAGCTTTCCTTTGCCGTACGCCATCTTCACGCCATAGCCGGGATAGTAATTACTGCCAGCCACAACCCGCCCGAATACAATGGTTATAAAGTTTACGGACCCGATGGTGGGCAGATAATTCCTGAGATTGCCGATAGAGTAATTGCCCACATCAACCAGATAAAAGACTATTCTCTGATTAAAAGGCTTGACCGCCCCGCCGCTGTCCAAAAAGGTATGTTCAATATAATTGGCCCGGAAGTGGATGAGGTTTATCTGCGCAAAGTAAAAGAGCT
>NCRO01000682.1 GCA_002849045.2 Candidatus Sediminicultor secundus | reverse complement strand
GTTCATAAGTTCCTAACATCAAGCATATTTTACAATCTGCTTCAATGCTCAATTCTTCCCGTAAATTTTTCTCTTTTTTTATTAATCAATCATTTTTGTTATTTGCATCAATACCATTAAAAATAGTACGAACATTTACTTTCTTTAAAGCGGGACGATTTTTTAAGGAGTTAGCACATACTTCAGAAACTGTTACAAAAATTTTCGTATATTTGGCTACTAAATGATCAATAAAATATTCAACAAAACCCACAATCTTGCGAGGAGAAACTGCTAAATTGTGAAAATTATGAATGGAACGTTTTTTAGTGAACAAGCCCCAACTTATTGTAGCTGCCCTACAAGAAATTCCTGCTGGATAGCCCCCATTAACAATAACCAGCCTATCTGGTTTATTATTCAACAGAAGCTTCCTGATAGTAATAACATTATAAAAAAATAATGGATAGCTCAAAATAAATATCATTAATTTTACAAATAAACCAATTTTTCCTTTCCATTTGATCGATCTATGAAGACTCGAGTGATTGGGTATATGATGCTCATATATAGAAACTTTCCTCCTAATTTTCCCTCTATATGTTTCTAACCCCGGATGACTGTGATTGCAAATAATTGCAATTCTATCCTCGGAATGGGGCCAATTATTCACTAAGGAGGTCAGGAAAGTATCGAGCCCACCTTTATAGTAATTTTCAGTAAAAAATGTAATTTTCATTCCTTTCCTCTCCTCTGATTAAATCACCCTATATTTCCCTAAAGTACAACCACTCCAAAGGACACCTCTCATCTTCTTACCCTTTAACACACTTCCGACATTATGCCTTCGTAAGCAATCTTTTATCTCCTTTTGTCTTTTTCGAACAATTCATTAAAATCCATTAACTTGCTTTATTAAATCTCTTGCGTCGAATCTATAAATTCATAATGACTGCGGAAAAAGGGAACAATAATCTTTACGGTAGCACCATTCTTTGAGATTTTGTGTAACTCTTCCAGTACTTTGACAGCACTATCAATATGCTCAATGACATTATCCGCACCAATATAATCGAATTCATTATCGGTAAATGGATAAGGAAAAACATTTAGATCATGAACAACATCTACATCAGTATCTTTTGAGATATCTATTCCCATTGCGCCTTTTTGTTTTCTTTTGCTATAACCCAAATCCATTACCTTCGTTTTCTCCATGAACCACTTCTCAAAAATATCCTTTCAAGTTTGACTCGAAATTTATCTTTAAAGCCTATTGTCATAAGATAAAACAAACTGTATTTGATATACCTCAGAAATGAAAAAATAAACATCTCTTTTAAAAAATACGCCAAGTATCTCCATCTTCTGGGGGATTTTGTTATTTTAGACCAATATCTGTAGTCAGCTTGAAACATACTTTTTTCAAGCGGAACATAAACACCATATTTTAGATGCCAACTAATTAATAATTTCTGTAAATTTAATCTATGTTTGGACATCCTGTATTTTTCCGGAGGATTTAACCTGTTTATATCACGATACTCTTCTTTAGTTATTGGTACATTCAAAAACTTACTATAACATTCAGTTCCTGGATATGGTTGTGTAATTCCTACTGAAATGTATGTGGGTTTTATTTTCGCCAGTAATTCGTGGGTTAAAACCAAATCTTCCTCGGTTTCTTCAGGCAAGTTAAGTAGAATATTGGCAAATGTTCGCATCCCATTAACTTTACACAATGAAAAAGCATGGATAGTTTGATCTACATTGATAC
>NCRO01000681.1 GCA_002849045.2 Candidatus Sediminicultor secundus | reverse complement strand
TGTGCAGATGTTTTGATCACGAGGAGGGGGTGATCAAATGATAAAGATTCGATGGGGTGTCCTGATTACCGCTAGAATTGGTACTGAAAAGGTAATTCCCGCTATGCAATTGGGCGAGTATTGCAAGGTTACCGCTATTGCTTCGCGCAAGTTGGAAAAGGCACAGGCAGCAGCCAGGCAATTAGATATAGAAAAGACTTACGGGTCATACGAAGAATTGCTGGACGAACCCGACATTGATGCTGTTTACATCCCGCTTCCCAACCATCTACATGTATCCTGGGCCATCAGAGCACTGAAAGCAGGAAAACACGTTTTGTGCGAAAAACCCATTGGCCTGAATGCAGCCGAAGCTCAGAAATTACTGGACGCTGCCAGGAAATTTCCACACCTAAAGGTTATGGAAGCATTTATGTACAGGCACCATCCGCAGTGGCAGTGGGCGAAGCAGCAGGTTACCGAAGGGAAAATCGGCGAAGTGCGGACGATTCAGACTTTCTTCTCCTACTACAATACCGACCCCGATAACATTCGAAACAAAGCTGACCTTGGTGGCGGTGGATTGATGGATATCGGTTGTTATTGTATTTCGCTTTCGCGGTTTATCTTTGGGGCTGAGCCCTGGCGGGTCTGCGGCATTATGGAAGAAGACCCAAATATGAAAGTCGATCGTCTGACTTCTGGCATACTGGAGTTTAGCAGCGGCACTTCCACATTTACCTGTGCGACCCAGCTGGTGCCTTACCAGTGGGTTAACATCTTTGGCACCAACGGGCGGATTGACTTCGCAATACCTTTCAA
>NCRO01000680.1 GCA_002849045.2 Candidatus Sediminicultor secundus | reverse complement strand
GATATTAAGCCTAAACCTATGGTAGAAGTAGGTGGATATCCCATTATTTGGCATATTATGAAGATTTATTCAACTTATGGTTATAATGATTTCCTTGTATGTTTAGGATATAAAGGTTATCTTATTAAAGAGTATTTCGCAAATTATTTTTTACATATGAGTGATGTTACTTTTAACCTGAGAACAGGGGAAATGATTTTACAACGTTCAAATTCAGAAGATTGGCAAGTTACTTTAGTTGATACAGGATTAGATACAATGACTGGCGGAAGAATAAAAAGAATAAAAAATTATATTGGTAATAGTGCCTTTTTATTAACATATGGAGACGGTGTTAGCGATGTGAATATCAAATCTTTAGTAAAATACCATAAAAAGAACCATAAATATGCTACTCTTATTGCTGTTAGACCTCCTGGAAAATTTGGTTCCCTGATTTTAGGAAATTTAAGCAGGGTAAGACAATTCGTTGAAAAGCCAGCTGGAGATGGTTCATGGATTAATGGAGGTTTTTTTGTATTAGAACCAGCAATATTCGATTATATTCAAGGCGATAATACATTTTGGGAAAAAGAACCTTTGGAAAAATTAGCAAAAGACAGTCAACTTACAGCA
>NCRO01000679.1 GCA_002849045.2 Candidatus Sediminicultor secundus | reverse complement strand
AAGGGGTCAGGTCTCAACATTTGGCATAAATTAATCTTAGATAAGATATTAGGCAAATTATGTCAAATGTTGAGACCTGACCCCAGGATGCACATGGGCTGCAATAACTTGGGCTATATGTCAACAGGTTGGGTTGATAAGTTATGAATTTTAAAAAAAGTTACATAATTACTGAACATAAATAACCCGTTCCTTGTTTCACGCTGTTGGCTGACCCTTAGGGCAAGCGACCAAGGGGAACATAGAATTCGCCGGCCCCTCGAAAGGGGAAGAATCTATTCCAACATAAATTTCAGTGCCCACCAGTTCTTAAAAGACTATGAAGTGGTGTCCTATCGTTCCTTTTGGGCTTTTGCCATAGCTTCGAAGTTCTCATATATTCGGGGTTCTCCGTACTGTTCCCTCTCTCCAAGAGCAAAGCCCTTGATCCTATCCCATACGAGGCTTACCGGCAGCCAGTCGAATAATAGTTCCTCATTGAATAACCCGTGCTTGTAAAGGGTGCCAATAGTTTCGAATATGTAGCAGATTTTGGAGGCATTGGCGAATCCCTCACTACCC
>NCRO01000678.1 GCA_002849045.2 Candidatus Sediminicultor secundus | reverse complement strand
GGAGTGGTTTAGTTCAACGCCTAGCGAATAAAAGATGTTTTCTATCAGCAAATAATTTTGGTAAATCTTTGATTTCCTTTTTATCCGCTGTTAGCTGATCGTTCTCAGGTCATTACTTTTGTATATAGCTTCATTTTTTAATTAATATTTCCTTAATGCATTTCTCAACTAATTGAAAAAAATTAGACGTGAAAGTTTTCTCAAAAAAATATATAAATAAGATTTTGATCTAAGTTTTGACTTAAGAACCAGGCCTAATATTTTATATATCGGTTTATGACCCTTGTAAACATAATAGTCAAACCATATATAACTTTTCTCTATTTGCTTTTTGGTAAACCCTGGAAGGTCTAAAGTAGCTTTCATTCTTTCTATTTCTGTATCAAGAGGTTTCTTTAATAATCCTTGCTCCTTGCACAAGAAGTATAAATCAGTTCCCGGATATGGAAAAAAAATGGAAGTAAAATGCCAGTCAGGCAAACATATTCGATTGATTTTGACTGTTTCTTTAAAATCCCCTATGGTTTCACCGGGAATGCCTATCATGTTAAAGAGAGCTATTTTCAAGCCATGTTTTCTAGCTGATACAACAGCATTAATAATATCTTCATTTGAATAATTTCGTTTAAGTATTTCACGACGGACCCTTTCGCTTCCCGATTCAAGTCCAATATTTATAAACCTGAAATTACACTTTTTACATGCAACAAAAAGATTTTCAAGATCTGCATTAGGAGTAATTCTTAGATTAGCTCCAAAGAATAGAGGGTGGCTAAGTGTTTTGTTGAAACTTTCCAGCTTCGAACACAACTCTATCGCCCATTCTTTGTTTATGCCAAAACTTTCAACTTCTAGATAGATCTCCTTTGTTGATTGGGATCTATTGGTAATTTCCTTTATCTCTTTTACGATATTACCTGGCGATCTGAACCTAACATAAGCTCCTAAAGCTACCTTTTTGAGAGCATGATTACAACAATAAGTACATTGAAATGGACAACCACGAGCTAATAGAACTGAATATCTTGACCCCTGCCGCTCCTCTATCCATTCCTGCCATATCTCTCTATCTGGGAAAGGCAAGCTGTCGAGGTCTTGTAAAAACGGACGTGGTGAGTTTTTTTCAATTTCAGAGCCGTGCTTAATCCAAAGATTAGGGATATCTGAAGGAAGCACACCTTTTTCCAGTTGTGAAAGTAATTCAAGTGTAGGATTTTCGCCTTCACCAATACATAAAGCGTCAAAATCATCCAATAAAACTTCTTCTGAATTTAGAGAAACATGAGGGCCACCAATCAATAAATAAATATCAGGAAA
>NCRO01000677.1 GCA_002849045.2 Candidatus Sediminicultor secundus | reverse complement strand
ATTTTAGGACCATAAGTATTAAAGATTCTTATTACCTTAATTTTAGTTTTTAATTGCCTATAATAATCGAAAAACAATGTCTCTGCACATCTTTTTCCTTCATCATAACAAGCCCTGGGACCAATAGGATTAACGTTTCCTCTATAGCTCTCTGGTTGAGGATGTACTTTTGGATCTCCGTATACCTCGCTGGTAGAGGCTTGTAATATTTTAATCTTTAATCTTTTGGCAAGCCCCAACATATTAATTGCACCTATCACACTGGTCTTGGTAGTCTGTATCGGGTCAAAGCTATAATAAATAGGACTCGCTGGGCAAGCTAAATTATATATTTCATCTACTTCTACATATAAAGGAAAGGTTATATCATGACGGATTATTTCAAAATAAGGATTATCAAGAAGATGAATTATATTTTGCTTATTTCCGGTAAAAAAATTATCCACACAGATTACTTCATTCCCCTCATCCAAAAGTCTTTCACAAAGATGGGAACCGATAAAACCTGCTCC
>NCRO01000676.1 GCA_002849045.2 Candidatus Sediminicultor secundus | reverse complement strand
CAATAACACTAATAAATGATTTTTTCATAATAATTCTAAACCTTTTTAAGTAGTTTATCAAAATATTCTATTGTATAGATTAGTCCTTCGTCAAGTTCTATTTTAGGTTCCCATTTTAATTCTTTTTTAGCCAAGTTAATATCTGGCTTTCGTTTTCGAGGATCATCCTCGGGTAATTCCTTAAATACTAGTTGAGATTTTGAATTTGTTAATTTAATTATTTTCTTCGCAATTTCTAAAATACTAAATTCAGTAGGGTTGCCAAGATTCACCGGTCCTACAAAATTTTCTCTACTATTCATCATTTTAACAATTCCTTCTACTAAATCATCTACGTAACAAAAACTTCTTGTCTGGCTTCCATCTCCATGTATAGTAATATCTTTATTCTTCAAAGATTGCACAATAAAATTACTAATAACTCTCCCATCATCCGGTTGCATTTTAGGACCATAAGTATTAAAAATTCTTATTACCTTAATTTTTATTTTTAATTGCCTGTAATAATCAAAAAATAATGTCTCTGCACATCTCTTCCCTTCATCATAGCAAGCCCTTGGGCCAATTTGGTTTACATTTCCCCGATAGCTTTCAGTTTGGGGATGTATTTCCGGGTCTCCGTATACCTCACTGGTAGAGGCCTGTAATACTTTAATCTTCAATCTTTTGGCAAGGCCTAACATATTAATTGCTCCCATTACGGATGTCTTGGTAGTTTGCACCGGGTCAAGGCTGTAATAGACAGGGCTGGCCGGACAGGCTAAATTGTATATTTCATCTACTTCCACATATAAGGGGAAGGTTATATCATGACGGATTATTTCAAAATAAGGATTGTCAAAAAGGTGAATTATATTCTGCTTGCTTCCGGTAAAAAAATTATCTACACAGATTACTTCATTGCCCTCATTTAAAAGTTTTTCGCAAAGGTGTGAGCCGATAAAACCTGCTCCTCCGGTAACTAATATTCGTTTCTTCATTTTAGATTCCTTTCTCTATCTTCAATTATTAACGTGCATACTTCTATTATTCCCACGAAACCTGTCCTCGACCTGATCG
>NCRO01000067.1 GCA_002849045.2 Candidatus Sediminicultor secundus | reverse complement strand
GGAAAATGTTTTAGAGGCATTTTACAAGGCATTTTCCAGTGATTTAGAAAAAGGGAATAAAGCACCAAAAATTAAAATACCAGAGATAGAAAGTGACGAAATATGTGACAAATGCGGCCGTAAGATGTTAATAAAAAATGGACGTTTTGGTAAATTTTTAGCTTGTTCGGGGTTCCCCATTTGTAAAAACACCAAGCCTTTTTTAGATAAAATTGGTGTATCTTGTCCCGAGGAGGAATGCTCGGGAGAGATTATTAGAAAAAAGACCAAAAAGGGGAGGACCTTCTATGGATGTAGCAACTATCCGAAATGTTCTTTTTTGACCTGGAATAAGCCGATTAATAAAAAGTGTTCCAAATGTAACCATATTTTGGTACTAAGTAAAAATAAAAAAAGCGGATTTTATTATAAATGCAGTAATTCCGCTTGTAACTATAAGGATTTTATTAAAGAGAATAAAAAATAATCGGCAGGTAGCAGTAAACAGGTAAATATAGTATCGAGCAAAAACAGTATCGAGTATCGAGTATATAGTATTTAGTATCGAGTTAAGGAAGAGAGGAAGAGAGGAAGAGAGGAAGAGAGGAAGAGAGGAAGAGAGGAAGAGAGAGAGAGAGAAGTAGCATTCTTCTTTCAATCTAACTACCTTACCCGACACTCAAGTGATCAAAAGCTTAAAATAATGTTGAGTGGCATTCAATATATACTTGAGTGCCGAGTTTACGCTAACAATAGTAATTATTATAAGATAAAGAAAATTAACTCCTCAAAAAATAAAAGGGGGGAGTGTTTAAATTTGAAGGAACACATAAATTCGTATATTTCTTTTCTTAAGAATGAAAAAAATTATTCCAATAATACTATTATTTCTTATAAAAATGATTTAATACAATTATTAAATTATTTAAGGGATTATAAAATATTAAAGAGAAATAATTTACAATATATTGATCGCAGTATTATGCGAAAATATATTGTATATTTAAAGAAGAGTGATTATTCGACAAGAAGTATTTGCAGAAAAATATCTACAATCCGTTCTTTCTTTAAATATTTATCAAGAGAAGACATAGTAAAAATTAACCCGACTATTAATTTAATAACACCAAAGATAGATAAAAAGTTGCCTTATTTTTTATATTTACAAGAAGTTAACAAACTTATTGAAGCGCCGCCCCAACATACAATATTTGGAATTAGAGACAGGGCAATCCTTGAACTGCTTTATGGCACCGGAATTAGAGTTGGGGAACTCGTGAATTTAAATATTCACGATATAGACCTGTATGAAAAAACTATAAGAGTGTTTGGAAAGGGTTCAAAGGAAAGAATTCTTCCTTTGAACAATCCGAGCATAAAGGCCCTACAAGAATATTTAACCGGTAAGCATTTATTTAGGAAAAATGTTTCTATAAATAAAAATGACCAAAATGCACTATTATTAAATCGTTTCGGAGGAAGATTATCAGCAAGAAATATACGTAGAATTATTATTAAATATATGAAAATAGCCGATTTAAATAAAAAAATAAGCCCCCACGTTTTAAGGCATTCATTTGCTACTCATCTTTTAGGAGGTGGGGCGGATTTACGTTCTGTTCAGGAACTTTTAGGGCATGAGAGTTTATCTACTACACAAATATATACTCATATCACTAAAGAAAGATTAAAAATAATTTATAAAAAATCTCATCCCAGGTCTTAATTTAAAAAGTATAAAAGGAGATGAAATAAAGAATGTTTAAAGGAACTACAATTTTAGCTATAAAACATAGAGGTAAGGTTGCTATTTCTGGTGATGGTCAGATAAGTATAGGCAATACTATTATGAAGAATAATACCATAAAGATACGAAAACTTTGCGATGATAAAGTACTTACAGGATTTGCCGGAGCAAGCGCTGATGCTATCACTTTATTTGAAAAATTTGAAAAGAAAATAGAAGAACTTCATGGAAATTTACCTAAAGCGGTTATTTCTTTAGCTAAGGAGTGGCGGACTGATAAAATATTAAGAAAATTAGAAGCGATATTAATTGTTGCCGATAAAAAGCATATTTTTATAGTTTCCGGAACTGGTGATATAATAGAACCAGATGATAACATTGCTGCTATTGGATCAGGTGGTCCTTATGCACTGGCGGCAGCAAAGGCTTTGGTTAAATATTCAAAATTATCTGCACATGAAATAGCCTTAGAATCTTTAAAAATCGCTGCATCAATTTGCATTTATACTAATGATAAAATAGCAGTAGAAAAACTATAATAGAAAGGAGGAAATATAAGTTGATTAATGGTTTAACCCCTTTACAGATTGTTTCCGAACTTGATAAATATATAATCGGGCAAGATAATGCCAAAAAAGCTGTAGCTATAGCTTTAAGAAATAGGATTAGAAGACAGAAATTACCTCCGGAATTAATAGATGAAGTAACCCCAAAAAATATCATCATGATCGGGCCTACAGGAGTTGGAAAAACAGAAATCGTTAAAAGATTATCAAAATTGGTTAAAGCTCCTTTTGTAAAAGTTGAAGCAACAAAATTTACCGAAGTAGGTTATGTAGGAAGAGATGTGGATTCCATAATCAGAGATCTAGCAGAAGTAAGTGTTCAATTGATTCGTAAAGAATGGTCCAGTAAGGTAGAAGATAAAGCGAAACAGCTGGTCGATGAAAAAATAATAGATTGTTTATTCCCTGTATCATACAAAAGAAAAGAACAAAAGACAAATTTATTAGATGGTTCATTTTATTCTGGAATCGAAGAAGAAAAGAAAGAATCTTTTGATATTTCAACAAAAAAAGATGAAAGAGAAGAAAGATTTGAAAGGACCAGAAGAAAGTTTAAATATAAATTAGAAAAGGGCGAGTTGGAAAATAGACTAATTGAAATTGAAGTTGAGGAAAACATTAAGCCTACGGTAGAAGTTTTTTCTGGTTCAGGAATAGAAGGAATGGGTATCAATTTTAAAGATATTCTGGGCAGAATGTTCCCCCAAAAAAGAAAAAAACAAAAAGTTACAATTGCAGAGGCCCGCAAAATATTAATCTATACTGAAACTCAGAAGTTAATAGATATGGATGAAGTAATTCGAGCTGCTACTGATAGAGTGGAAAATTTGGGGATTGTTTTTCTTGATGAAATCGATAAAATTGCCGGGCAAGAAAAATCATACGGACCAGATGTATCCAGAGGAGGAGTCCAAAGAGATATATTACCTATTATTGAGGGTTCAACAGTTATGACTAAATATGGAGCAGTAAAGACCGACCATATTTTATTTATAGCTGCCGGGGCTTTTACTACTTCAAAACCTTCTGATTTAATACCCGAATTACAAGGACGTTTTCCTATTAGGGTTGAATTAAATATTTTAAACAAAGAAGATTTCAAAAGAATATTAACTGAACCCTGTAATTCACTAATAAAACAATACGTAGCCTTACTTGCTACCGAAGGTTTGCAAATAAAAATTGCAGATGACGCTATTGACGAGATTGCTGAAACTGCTTTTTTAGTAAATGAGCAGACAGAAAATATTGGAGCAAGGAGACTTTATACTGTATTAGAAAAATTATTAGAAGATATATCTTTTAACGCCCCCAGTCTTAAAAAAAAGCAATTTACTGTTGATAAAAAATATGTAAAGAAAAAATTACAAAGTATTGTAAAAAGCGAAGATTTAAGTAGATATATTTTGTAATTGTTAAAATAAAAAGCAAAGATAGATAAATTTTATAAGTCAAATATTCGGTTGTTATTATATAGCGAAAAACTTAAAGCTAAAAACGCAAAACCATAACTCAAAACTCTTAACTAGTCGTTAGTGAATAGTCGTTAGTCGTTAGTAAAAATACAAAATTCTCGATACAAATTAATCTGGTTATCAGGCTGCCATCTTAACGAGATACGATTTACGAGATACGAGATATTTAGTGTAAATTTTATTGTAGTACTTGGAGAAAGACGATAGTAATTTTTTTTAGCTATTGTTTTCATTTTTTTCTTAGCGCAATACGCAATACGTATTTTATTCTGGATCCTAAGTTTTGGCTCCTATTTTCTTAACGAGATACGATTCACGAGATACGAGATACGAATTATATTTTCTTGATTTAGAAAAAAAACTGTGTTATACTATCTTTGATTTTATGGGCTTATTATATATAAGTTATAACGGCTTACAATAATTTTAGAATTATAAAAAAATAGAAATATAAGACAATAGAAATGAAAATTGGAGGATGGTAGATGAGTATAATTTCAATGAAACAATTGCTAGAAGCAGGGGTACATTTTGGCCACCAAATGCGCCGATGGGATCCCAGGATGAAACCATATATTTTTACAGATAGAAATAATATATATATTATAGATCTTCAACAGACTGTAAAATTAGTCGAAGTAGCATATGATATCATAAGGGAAATATCTAGCAATGGTGGTAATGTGCTATTTGTAGGAACAAAAAAACAGGCTCAGGAATCGATTAAAAATGAAGCCGAGAGATGTGGTATGTATTACATAAATTATAGATGGTTAGGCGGAACATTAACTAATTTCGATACTATTAGAAAAAGAGTAAAAAGGCTTCATGAATTGGAAGAAATGGAAAATAATGAAATGTTTGAAGTTCTTCCTAAAAAAGAAGTGATAAGTTTGAAGAGAGAAAAAGAGAAACTTAAAAAAGTATTAACCGGAATTAAAGATATGGAAAAACTTCCAGCTGCAATATTCGTAGTTGACCCGAAAAAAGAGAAGATTGCAGTTGCTGAAGCCATTAAACTTTCTATTCCTATTGTGGCAATTGTGGATACAAATTGTAATCCAGAAGAAATTGATTATGTAATTCCAGGGAATGATGATGCAATAAGAGCAGTAAAACTGATTTCTTCAGTGATAGCTGACGCAGTTATTGAAGGAAAGAAATCAACTATTGAAAAAGAAATTGAGAAAGTAAAAGCATAAAATATATATTTAACGAAAAAAGGAGTTATGGATGGACATTAACGCCCAGATGGTTAAAGAGCTACGAAAAAAACAAGTGCTGGAATGATGGATTGCAAGAAAGCATTAAAAGCTACTGAGGGAGACCTGGAAAAAGCAATTGAATATTTACGTAAAACGGGAATGGATGCAGCTGCTTCTAAATTTAATAGGCAAGCACTAAACGGAAAAGTAGAATCCTACATTCATTTATATGGTAAAATAGGAGTTTTAGTCGAGATAAATTGTGAAACAGATTTTGTAGTTAATACTAAGGAGTTTAAAGAATTTGCGAAAGATATAGCTATGCAAATCACAGCCTCAAATCCTAAATTTATTTCCAGAGAAGATGTTCCCAGCGATATAATTGAAAAAGAAAAAGAAATATTTTATGCGCAAGTTGAAAAATCAGGGAAACCTGCATCTATTATTAAAAAAATTGTGGAAGGAAAATTAGAAAAGTATTTTCAAGTAAACTGTTTAAAAGAACAAATATTTATTAAGGATAATAGTAAAAATATTAATCAATTATTGTTAGAGTTGATTGCTAAATTAGGCGAGAATATTTTAATCAAAAGATTTGCAAGATTTCAACTTGGCGAGGAAATCTAATTCGTATCTCGTATCTCGTGAATCGTATCTCGTTAAGATGGTTAGCCGGTTATCCAGTTTACCGGTTACCCGGTTTAAGGATTAAAATTATTTTAGTTAACCGTATCAACTAATTCTCATTATTCAACTGAGAGTTTGCATTTGAAATTAACCATTAATTTAACTGGTAAATGGGGTAACTGGGTAACTACATACTATATATACTCGATACGCAATACTGAGTTCCTATACGCTAAACGCTATACGCTATACGCTATACGCTAGTTTTATTTACTAACGACTAACGACTATTCACTAACGACTAATATATGGTGAAGGATAAAAAATATGAAAAAGCCTGAATATAAGAGAATTCTCTTAAAACTTGGTGGTGAATCACTCTCTGGAGAAAAAGGTTATGGTATCGACATCCAAAAGATTAATTTTATCGCTAAAGAAATTAAAGAGATAAAAGAACTTGGAGTACAAACAGCGGTTGTAATTGGAGGGGGAAATATCTTTAGAGGCCAAGAGGGGAGCGAAAAAGGTATAAATCGGGTTTCGGCTGATTATATGGGCATGTTAGCAACAGTTATTAATGCTTTAGCCCTTCAAGATTCTTTGGAAAAATTAAATATTGAAACAAGAGTACAAACTGCAATCGAGATGAAAGCAATTGCTGAACCATATATCAGAAGAAGAGCTATTAGACATTTAGAAAAAGGCAGAATAGTAATTTTAGCCGCTGGAACAGGGAATCCTTACTTTACCACAGATACTGCTGCTGCCCTAAGAGCAATAGAGTTAAATGCAGAAGCAATTCTTAAAGCTACAAAAGTTGATGGTATATACGAGTCTGATCCATTAAAAAATTTAAAAGCAGTAAAATTTAATAATTTAGGATTTCTCGAGTTCCTAAATAAAGGTTTAAAGGTTATGGACGCAACCGCTATATCCTTATGTATGGAAAACAATATTCCAGTAATCGTTTTTAATCTTAATACTGTTGGAAATATTAGAAGAGTTGTATTTGGTGAAAAAATAGGAACAATAGTGAAGGGGGAATAAATATGCTATCTGATTTATTAGATGCAACAAAGGTTAAAATGGAAAAAACAATTACAGCATTAAAAGATGAGTTTGCACACATAAGAACAGGAAGAGCTTCTTCTGTACTAGTAGATCGGATAAAAATATCCTATTATGGTACACCAACTCCTCTAAAACAAATGGCAAATATTTCAATTCCAGAATCAAATTTAATAGTTATTCAACCGTGGGATAAAAATCTCCTTTCTGAAATTGAAAAAGCTATATGGAAATCTGATTTGGGGTTAGCTCCATCTGTTGATGGTAATATTATTCGACTTACAATGCCACCACTAAACGAAGAAAGACGAATAGAATTAGTAAAACTGATAAAAAAAGAAGCTGAAAATGGGAAAATAAGCATAAGAAACACAAGAAGAGAGATGAATGATTTAATAAAAAAAGATGAGAAAGAACGTAATATTTCAGAGGATGAATGTAAAAACTATCAAAATAAAGTCCAAATATTAACAGATGAATATACAGAAAATATTGATAAATTATTGTAGGCAGTTTCAACTTTTTCTATTAAGGTTAAGACATCGCCCATACCCAATATCCGAGAGGCCATTCTTTCTGGATGAAAAGGTTCAAAGTTATCAACCTTTTCACCTATACCTATAAATTTAATAGGTACCCCTAAAACCTTTTTTAAAGATAGGGCTACTCCTCCCCGAGTGTCACCATCCAATTTGGTTAAAATAATTCCACTTAATTTAATTTTATTACAAAACACTTTAGCTGAATTTACCGCATCCTGTCCGGCCATGGCATCTACTATCAATAATTTTTCCTGAAAAGAAATATTTTCATCAATTTCTTTTAATTCATTCATTAACTTATCATCTATATGTAATCTTCCGGCAGTATCAATAATTAAAATATCATGATTCCTTTTAGATGAATATTTTATAGCAGCTTTAACAATATTTACCGCACTTTCATTTCTTCCCATAGAAAAAACTGGTAAGTCTGATTTTTCACCTAATACTTGCAGTTGTTCGATAGCTGCCGGTCTGTATATATCTGTTGCTATCAAAAGCGGTAGATGCCCTTTTTTTCTAAAGTAATTAGCTAATTTTACGGCTGTAGTAGTTTTACCGGTTCCATGCAATCCTACTAACATTATAATAGTAGGAGGAGTGGGATTCATACTAAGGTCATTTTGTTTGGACCCTAATGTTGAAGTTATTTCCCCATTTACAATTTTTATAATTTGTTGAGTAGGTGTCAGGCTTTCGGATATTTTTTCCTGCTGCATTTTATCATTTAAATTATTTATGAATTCTTTTACTACTTTATAATTTACATCTGCTTCTAAAAGGGCTATGCGAATTTCATGAAGGCAATTTTTTATATCATTTTCATTTAATTTTCCCTTGTTTTTTATCTTTTTAAATATTATCTGAAATTTATTAGTCAGGTTAGCAAACATAAAAAAAATAACTCCTCTTGTCTTCTATTTATCAATTAATTTCCAATTCCGTCAAAATTCCTTTATAAGTATATAGAAAATTATCTTTAGTGTCAATCAAGAAGAGCTTTAACAAACTTATCAGCTTTAAAATCATATAAATTATTTAATTTTTCTCCACAGCTAATTAATTTAACCGGTATATCTAACTCTTTTTTTATGGCAATTACTATCCCTCCTTTGGCTGTTCCATCCATTTTAGTAAGGGCAATCCCGGTAACTCCTAAAGATTTCTTAAAAGATTTTGCTTGAGCTATAGCATTCTGACCCATCGTAGCATCAATGGTTTGCAATATCTCTAATGAGCAATCATTAGCCTCTTTTAGGATTACTCTTTTTATCTTTTCCAATTCATTCATTAAATTTGTCTTTGTATGAAGTCTTCCGGCAGTATCGATAATAACTATATTCTTTTTCCGGGCTTGAGCTGCACTGATGCCATCATATACGACCGAAGCCGGGTCAGCACCTTCTTTGGTATTTATCATCTCTGCTCCTACCTTATCGGCTAAAACTTTGAGCTGCTGTATTGCTGCTGCTCTAAAGGTATCGGCGGGAACCATTATTACATCTTTATTTATATTTTTTAAACGATAAGCAATCTTACCCGCTACCAAAGTTTTTCCTGAACCATTTACCCCTACCAGCATTATTATATTTAATCTATCTTGGTTAATCTTAATATCAGATGCAGTTGAATTTAAAATATCTATCAGGATAGCCTTTAATTTTTCTTTAAAAAATATAAAGTTATTTTCCTTATATTCTCTAAAATTAATTTGCTGAAATTCGTTCATTATCTCTGCAGTAGCGGAGGTTCCTAAGTCAGATAATATTAATAACTCTTCTAATTTTTCTAAAAAATCTGATTTATCTTTAGAATCACTAAATAAAAATCCTAATTTATTGGCTAATTCTATCCTCGATTTATATAGCCCTTCTTTAAATTGGGAGAATACATTTTTTATATTCATGATTTTTACTATACACCTTGATTTATTTTTCAAATTTCACCGAAACTAATTTTGAGATACCTGATTCTTCCATGGTTATGCCATATAATGTATCTGCTGCTTCCATCGTTGTTTTTTGATGGGTAATAAGAATCAATTGCGGAAGGTTTAAATCTTCTCCCTTTAATATATGTGTAAGTTTTTCAGCATTTATATCATCTAAGGATGTATCTATTTCATCAAAAAAACAAAAAGGGCTGGGATTTGCTTTCCACAAGGCTAGTAAAAGTGCTATAGCAGTTAAGGCTTTTTCACCGGAGGACAGTAATTCAATATTTTGCCTTTTCTTTCCTGGAGGACGGGCAATTATATCTATTCCGGAGTTTAATATATCTTCTTCACATTCAATAATTAATCTCCCCTCTCCACCGGAAAACATTTTTTTAAATATATCATTAAAGTAGGTTTTTACCTGATTAAAAGTTTTTCTAAATCTTTCTGTGGCAATTTGGTCAATTTCTGAAATCATTATTTCCAGAGATTTTTTTGCCTCACCTATTTCGTTGTATTTTTCGCATAGAGAATCATATCGCTGCAACTGATTGCTGTATCTATTTTTGGCCTCAAAGTTTATCTGTCCCATTTTTAGTATGTCATCTCTTAAAATATCTATTCTTTGGTTAGCTTCTCTTTGCGAACCGGATATATTTTTGTATAATTCTAATTTTTCCAGTGATAAATTATAATTTTTATTTACCTCATCCTCTATGTTAACGTATTTTTCCTGATATTGAACCTCTAACATTTCTTCTCTATGTTGTTTGTCTTTGATTGATTCGTACGTTTTTTGTTGGTTTATCTTATCCTGCTGTAAATTTTTTAATAGATTAATTTTTATTTGCAGAATTTCTTTTATCTCTTCTGCTTTCTTGAAAACAGAAGGATTCTCGTTATCCAACCTGTCTATTTGAATTTTATACTCCTTTATTTTTATTAATATACTATCAAGTTTTACATTATATCCTTTTATAGCACTTCTTTTTTCGTTTAAATCGAGTAAGTGCTCATCTTTGTATTTAGAAATATTTTCAACTTTTTCTTTTATATTAATTAGTTTCTCTTTATTTATTAGAATAATATTTTTTAGGTCATTTATGTCTCTGGAAAGATTGTTTATACGGTTGTTTCCTTTTGTAACAATTTGATTAATTGTTTTTATAGACTGACTAATATTTTTGCTATATTCAGAAAGAGTGTTGTAATTTTTTTCAAAGATACCTAATTTCCCAGAAATATTTTTTCTATCCTCCAAAATACTATTTTCTTCAATTAAAAGATCCTTTAAGCTATCTTTTAGCTCATTAACAGAAACTGTTACCTTGTTCAAATTATTTATACTGTCCATTACATTTTTTTCGTTCTCTCGCAATAATCTTTTTATATCCTGATTTTCTTTCCATAAGGAATTATAAATATTGTTATTTTTTTCAATAAAATTATCATTTCTTTCAATTTTAATTTTTAGAGCTATTATTTCTTTTTCTAATTCTTCAATCTCTTTTTCTACATAATAAAAACTCTCTTTATAGTTCTCTGAATTTGTTGAGTTCGAGTAAATATCCACAGAGCCGTCTATATTAATAACCATACCATTTAGTGAAATAATTTTATATTTCCCGAAATACTCATTAGAAACATCAAGGGCAGTCTTTATATCTTTAACTATTAATACATTGCCCAACAAAACTTCAAATATATTTTGGTATTTCGGGGAGTAATTTATTAATTCGTTGGCAAACCCATAAATATTTTTATTTTGGATTTTAACCTGGTCATTAGGGAGTAATTTTATATCTTTTATAAAATCCAGAGGGATCATCTTTAATTTATCTAATTCATTCTCCGATAAGGAATTAATTATATTCAAAGCTGATGAAATATCACTCACTACAATCGAGTTAAAACTTTCTCTTAAAGTAATCTCCATAATTTTCTCATATTTTGAAGGAATATTATCAATGAGTTCTATGATTTTTTCACAAATGTCACCCGGATATTTTTGGCAGTATTTGGAGTAAAAGATCTCTGTCTTTTGTTCGTTTTTCTTCCCATTAGTCTTAATTGATTTCTTTAAAATATTTCCCCTTTCTTCTTTTAAGCCGATTACCTGCCTATCTTTTTCCACTTCTGCCTGTATTTTTTTTAAGACATTTACAATCTCTTTTATTTTTTCTTCATTTGATTTAAGATGTGGTTCATCTTCATTTTTTCTGTTTTCTCTTACGATTTTTTGATAATCACTCTCTTTTGCCACCATGTTTTTTAATTGATTTTTAAGTAATATTCTTTTTTTTCTAATTTTTTCTAAATTTATATTTATAATATTTAAGGTAGTACTATATCTTATTTTTGCTTCCTTCAGAAATAATTCTTTTTCTGATATTTTTTTTAATATCTTCATAGAATTAATCTCTATAATATTAAGCGAATTGGTAAATTTTGATATATTATTAATTTCTTTATTTAAATGAACAAGTTTTTTATTGAAACTATCTAATTTTTTGTTTATTTCAAAGATATTCAAACTTACTGCTTTTTTATTCTGTTCACTAATAACTATTTTTTGGGTAATATTTTCAGATTCTTTATTTAAATCAATCAGCCTTTTTTCAACATCACTCTTCTTTTGTAACACTAAATTTAATTCGCTTTGAATTAATTTTTTTCTATTACCCAATTCGTAATTATCATATTTATATTTATCTTGTTCCTTATTTAAATTAATTAACTCTATATTTAATAAGTTAATCGCTGTTTCTTCTTCTTCAATATTTTTTATAATCTTATTTTTTTCTTTTTCATATTGTTCTAAATTTCTCTTTATTTTAGATAAATTTGTTCTACATAAATTATATTTTTGATAGATTAAAAATAATTCCAAATTTTTAATCTCTTCTTGGCATATTTTATAACTATTTAAATGTTTTGCTTCTTCTTCCAAAATTAGTAATTGATTTTTTATTTCAGAAATTATATTTTCAATTTTATCTAAATTATTGTTGGTTTCCTCTATTTTATTTAAAGTTTTTTTCCTTTCATATCTATATTTAGAAATAGAGGCAGCCTCTTCGAATAAACAACGTATTTCAGATGGTTTTGCACTTAAAATAAGATCTATTTCGCCTTGAGCAACAATGGAATAAGTATTTTTACTTAATCCTGTATTCATAAATAATTCTTGAATATCTTTCAATTTACAAGGAATTCCATTAATAAAGTTTTCGGTCTCTCCGGAACGATAAATTCTTCTTTTAATATTTATTTCTTCCCAATCTACCGGAAGAACCTTCTCTAAATTATTGAGAGTTAACGAAACTTCCGCCATGTTTAAGGGTTTTTCTTGGTGATTCCCTGAAAAAATGATATCTGTTAGCTGTTTTCCCCGCAATAATCTAATATTCTGTTCACCCAACACCCATCTGACTGCATCGGTGATATTGCTTTTCCCGCAGCCATTTGGACCGACTATTGCAGTTATGCCAGAATTGAATGATAGTTTTATTTTTTTCCCAAATGATTTAAATCCATAAATTTCAAGTTCTTTTAAAAACACTATTTCGCCTCAATTTATTACTTTTAATTTTTTTAAAGCTTCCTGTGCAGCATCCTGCTCTGCCTCTTTTTTGTTCTCACCAGTGCCAGTTCCATAGATGATTTTCTTTAATCTTACCTCAATACAAAATATTTTTTTATGATTTGGACCTTTTTCTTTAATAAGATAATATTCGGGTAAACATTTCATCTTTTTTTGAGAAAATTCTTGCAGTAAAGTTTTATAGTCTTCCTCATGCTTTCCCTTTATAATTAATTCCGTTTCTTTTTTTATTAATGATGAGATAATATTTCTAGCTTTTTGGAGGCCGCTATCTAAATATATTGCTCCTAATAGAGCTTCGAAACAATCTGCAAGAATAGATAATTTTTTTCTTCCTCCGGTTAAATCTTCTCCTTTTCCCAAAATAATGTACTTTCCCAAAGAAAGATGATTAGCCCATTTAGCTAAAATATCCTTGCTAACAATAACAGATTTAATTTTAGTAAGTTTACCTTCTGAAAAAGATGCTAATTTACGATAAAGATGCTCGGTAACAATTAAATCTAAAATAGAATCACCTAAAAATTCTAATCTTTGGTTGTTGAGTGTTTTATCTTTTAAACTATTTTTTTGGAAAGAAGGATGGGTTAAAGCTTCTTTGAGAAGCATTCTATTTTTAAATTTATAATCTAATTTTTTTTCAAATCTGTTTAACATTAAATACTTTTCTTTTTTCAAGATTATTGTATCACCTTCTTGTTTAGTCGTTATTATATCTTATCGCGTATTGCGTATCGAGTTAAAGAAACCAGGATTCAAGTGTAGGGGCACAATGAATTGTGCCCTTTCTAATGTTGCTTGCCTTTTATCTCTTGTAAACGTATGGTATTACGCTTCTTGAGGGCGTATGCAATACGCCCCTACTTCTTTTCATCAACTTGAAACTCGAAACTTATTACTTGTCACACATTACTCATCACTTATTACTGTATTTTACTATATACTCGATACTAATTATGATATTTTCCCAAAACAATTACCCCATTATGTCCACCAAAGCCAA
>NCRO01000675.1 GCA_002849045.2 Candidatus Sediminicultor secundus | reverse complement strand
TCATGTCCAATCACGTGCACTTCATGGCAGTTCTCCAAAGTGAAGATTCCCCGGGCAAGGTATTTAAATATACTAACAAATATACTAACGTGAAGTATTCTCAATATTATAATAACAAATAGGTAGGATAAAAATATGAAAATCAGTAAATATCTTTTAGAAATTGTAGTATTCGTGTGTGGAGCGGTCGTTATGATATTTGAGCTTGTTGGTTCAAGAGTGCTTGGACCATATTTTGGAACATCGCTTTTCGTTTGGACTAGTTTGATAGGTATTATTTTGGGGAGCCTTAGTTTTGGTTACTATTTAGGCGGAAAAATTGCAGATAAACAATGCAGTTTTAAAAGTTTATCCCTGATTATTTTTTTAGCAGCAATTTCAATTGGCCTGATGGTTTCAATAAAAGACTTTTGGCTTATTGTTTTGCAAAGTAGTTTAAGAGATATCCGAACTTCCTCGGTTTTAGCATCTCTTACTTTATTTTTACCAGCCAGCGTGTTTTTGGGAATGGTTTCTCCTTATGCTGTAAAATTAAAAATAAACAACTTAAATACTTCTGCTCAAACGGTAGGCAATCTTTATGCAATATCGACCAGTGGAAGCA
>NCRO01000674.1 GCA_002849045.2 Candidatus Sediminicultor secundus | reverse complement strand
CCAACAGACAGGAATTCGAATTGTCGAAGAAATCTTATTTTTTTCCATCACTATAACTTTAGGGCTTCCGATAATTGCACACATTGACCCATAAGTATTAGCCATAGCTATAGTGTCATTCCCTTTAATTCCGAACTTTTCTTTGAACCAAAGATACTTTTGTTTTACTGAACTTAAACTTTGCCTTCTAATACCTAAAAGGAATTCCCAGGAAACTCCTCTCGTTACATAATCCCTCTCTGTCTGGTAGTTAGACATCATAGACTTGACTAAATATATAATTCTAATCCAATCCTTAGAAGCAATATCAAATTTAGCCCGGGTAGGAAGCTTCTTTATTGCCTCTTCTATAGATTCAAAAACCATATTTTTCAATTCAGGTATTGATTCTTCCAATATTTCCTGTGCTCTAACTATACAATCAACTGCCTTCTTATGTTCACCTTTAGCCTGATAAATTTCAGCAAGCGTAATATAAGAAATCGTCTTATCTTCAGCTTTAGCCATTGCCTCTTCTGCACAAACAAGAGCTTCGCTAAGCCTATCGGTATTCATATATGCATCTGCCAGATTATTATAAACAAGGACACTATTTGTTCCTTCTTTTAAAACCTCTTTATAATATTTAATCGCACTCTCATAATTACCACCAGTAGC
>NCRO01000673.1 GCA_002849045.2 Candidatus Sediminicultor secundus | reverse complement strand
AACCTTGATTCTTCAAAAAAAACTATATTGGTATTGGGAGGCAGCAAAGGAGCAGCTTCAATTAATAGAGCTGTTCTAGGAGGTATCGATTTAATAAAAGAGGTTATAAAAAACGACTGGCAAGTTTTATTGATTAGCGGGCAAGATGATTATGATAACATTATGGAAATAGTGGGAGAAGACCATAAAATATTTTCGGTAGAACCTTATCTGCATGATATCGAAAAAGCCTATTCTCTGGCTGATTTAGTAATCTGTCGGGCGGGAGCTACAACTTTAGCTGAGATTGGGGCTTATGGTTTACCGGCAATTTTAATACCTTACCCCTATGCTACTCATGATCACCAGGGAATCAACGCTAAAATTTTTGAAAGAGAAGGAGCTGCAATATTAATTTTAGAAAAGTATTTATCTGAAAAAAAATTAGGCCAGGTTTTACTCGATCTATTAAAAAATAAAAATCAATTAGGAATAATGGCAAAAAAGAGCAGAGAATTAAGTAATGTGAATTCAGCCAAGAAGATAGTAGACTATATTTCTGATTACATTAAAAAAACTTAAAAAATATGAGAAGT
>NCRO01000672.1 GCA_002849045.2 Candidatus Sediminicultor secundus | reverse complement strand
AGTAGTTTTAATTGCCAGAATTAGTTTCTCTATCTTATTTAAATCTGACTTGTCTATTAAACCTTCGCCTTCCTCCAATACTATCTGTGCTGCCCGAATCATACTTTCTGCCCGAATGCCTATTTGAATTTCCTCTTTACGCTTTTGATCCTTTTTAGCATGAATTTGGGCCTCTTCTACCATCTTATTTATCTGTTTCTTGGTTAATCGACAAGAAGAACTAATCTGGATATTTTTTTCATTATCAGTATGTAAATCTAAAGCATTAATTTGTAAAATTCCATTGACATCCAAATGGAAGGTCACTTCAATCTGAGGTTCACCCCTCCTGCAAAGTGGAATATCACAAAGCTCGAACTTACCTAAACTTATATTATCAGATACTAAAAGTCTTTCCCCTTGTAAGACATGGATATCAACCTGTGTTTGATTATCTTTAGCTGTAGTAAATATTTGGCCCCTTGAGACAGGAATGGTGGTATTCCTTTCTATAATCTTAGCAAATATCTCCCCTTCAGTCTCAATTCCTAAAGAAAGTGGAGTAACATCTATTAAGACCACATCTTTTATTTTCCCAATTAGAATATTTGCTTGGATTGCAGCACCAAGAGCTACAACTTCATCCGGGTTGATATCCTTATAAGGTTCCTTTTCCAAAAGTTCCTTAGCTAAACGCTGTACCGCAGGAATTCTGGTAGAGCCCCCTACTAAAACTACTCTATCTATTTGGTTAGGTGTAAGCTTTGCATCCGATAGAGTCTGGTTGGTAGGCTTTATCATTTTCTCCAATAAATTTCTGGTTAGCTCTTCAAATTGTTCCCTACTCAAGGTTATCAGCAAGTCCTCTTCCTGCCAAATAAATGGGATTTTAATATTTGTAGACATTTTTGTGGAAAGGTCTTTTTTTGCCTTCTCTGAAGCTTCTTTCAACCGCTGTAAAGCTATACTATCTTTCCTCAGGTCAACACCATGAAGCTCCTCAAATCTATCAGCAAGAAAATTTATTATTCTCTGGTCCCAGTCATCTCCACCAAGAAGAGTATTACCCCCTACTGCTTTTACCTCAAATACGCCATTACCCAGTTCCAAAATGGACACATCAAATGTACCTCCACCCAAATCCCATATTAAAATATTATGTATATCCTGCTTATGTAAACCATAGGATAATGAAGCAGCAGTAGGTTCATTTATAATCCGCATTATTTCTAAACCAGCTAAGGCTCCTGCCTCTATGGTTGCCTGGCGTTGATTGTCATTAAAATATGCAGGAACTGTAATTACCGCTTTTTTTATTTTCTCATTTAAATAATCTTCTGCATCTTCCTTAACTTTACGAAGAATAAGGCCTGATATTTCCTGAGGACTAAGACATTTTCCTTCGATCTCTATCTTTTTGTCTGTACCCATACTGCGTTTAATAGAACTAATTGTATGTTCCGGATTTGCAACTGCTTGGGTTCTGGCAATATTGCCTATCAACTGCCCTCCCCCTTCGGTAAAGGCAACCACTGAAGGTGTAAGTCTCCCACCTTCAACATTGGGTATAATCTCAGGCTTCCCATTATTCATAAAGGCAGCTATTGAAAAAGTAGTGCCTAAATCTATTCCTATTACTTTACTCATTTAGTTTTTCCTTTCACTTATCGATAAAAACAGAAGTCAGATATTAAGCTGTTGTTTTTTCTGTTTTCTGTTTTCTGTCCTCTGTCTTCTGTTTTATTCTCGGACTAATCCAACCACAGCTTGTGCAACCTTTTTCCAAGAGTTCTTTACGTGGAGCTGGCTTCCCGCACTCAGGACAGGTTTCAGTTTCTTCATCTCTCTGATTAGAAATAATTCCCCTTAACACTTGCACCCACTCATCTATTTGTTTTCCAGAAAAAGAAGCTATCCTTCTAGTTGAATTACCCTGGTAGATTATATCCAGTACCTTTTCTCGGTTACTATCAAAATCGCTTGTCTTTCTCATCTCGGCTGTAACACCAATTATCCTATCCAGAGGAAGATCAAAAACTAACTTTCGCTCAAAATAATTCCACCAACAAAGTCGTCTCTTATTAGTAAGATAAAGATGGCCTGGTCTCTAGGTTTCTTTTAAAATGCCCTGTGCTGGCAGCAAATACCATACCTTTTTTTCTCGGTAAGTAACTTTTTCTCCTTCTGTTAGGAAGTCAATTGGTCCCTCTTCAAACTCCGGAAGAACATAATTTTCTTTCAGAAAAATTCCCTTAACTTTTAAATTTTGTTCAATTTTTTCTTTAAATTTACCTGTTTTTATAGTATGAATCCGTTCAACTTTATCATCTTGTCCAATAAGATATAATATTTCTCTGTCTTCTTTGGTAAAATATTTTTCAGATCTTATTATTAAACCTTTTATCTTTTCCAAGGAAATCTGGAAGATTATTTCATTAAAATCACGATTCCATAAAATAAGTCTCTTATTGGTAAGATAAAAATATCCTGACCTCCAGGCAGCGTATATCCCCTTACTATAATAATAGGAACCATATATCTTAAGACTGACCTCTTCTTTATTTAATAAGGAAACTTCCTGTCTTTTCCTATGTTCTCTTTCCCAAATTCGGGTTTTCTCATCCCAAGCCTGCATCACTCCATATT
>NCRO01000671.1 GCA_002849045.2 Candidatus Sediminicultor secundus | reverse complement strand
ACTATATGTTATGTTCGCACTTATTGAATCAATAATTAATAGTTTACTTATTGATTGGCCGTTACATTTTGACCATTTAAATTTATTTTACTAATTTTCACTTTATTGATATTTCTGTTTATCATTTGATAATTACAACAGTTTATTTTCTCCCTACTCCTTCATAGATAAAACCTAAACTTTTTGCCTCTTCCAGTTCATACAAATTTTTTAAGTCAAGTAAAACCGGTGTTTTTAGAATTTTCTTTATCTTTGATAAATCAATATTTCTAAACTGGTTCCATTCGGTTAAAATAACCAATGCACGACTGTTTCGTGCTGTATCATATTCATCCTGGCAATAGGTTAAATTAGGAAGAATTTTTCTTGTATTTTCCATTGCCAGGGGGTCAAAGCATCTGTGATATACGCGCCTTCTTTAAGTAAGAGCTTTATAATATCTATTGCCGGAGATTTCCAAATATCATCGGTATTTTGTTTGAAAGCCAGGCCTAATACGGCAATTGTTTTTCCTTTAAGGTCGCCCATGTGGTGTTTTATTTTTTCTACCATCAATTCTCTCTGACGCTTATTGGCAGAAATTACCCCCTGTAAGAGTTTAAATTCATATCCGCAGGTAGAGGCGATATTACAGAGAGCTCTTGTATCTTTAGGGAAACAAGAACCACCATAGCCGGGTCCGGGATGGAGAAATTTAGGACTGATACGGCCATCTAAACCCATCGCTTTGGCTATCTGATGCACATCTGCCCCTACTTTATCACAGAGGTTGGCAATCTCATTGATAAAGGTAATCTTGGTAGCCAAGAAAGCGTTACAGGCATATTTGATTAACTCGGCAGTTTCAGGATTGGTAATCACAAAGGGTGTATCAATAAGATAGAGGGGACGGTAGATTTCCTG
>NCRO01000670.1 GCA_002849045.2 Candidatus Sediminicultor secundus | reverse complement strand
GAGGGCTCAGCAGTCTATGACTTCACCCATCCCGACAAAATAGTAATCGGCACCACAAGCCCCAAAGCCCTAAAAATAATGCAGGAAATATACCGTTCCCTCTACTTAATCGATACACCCTTTGTAATTACCAATCCTGAAACAGCGGAATTAATCAAATATGCCTGTAATGCCTTCTTGGCTACCAAAATTACCTTTATCAATGAAATTGCCAACCTCTGTAACAAAGTAGGGGCAGATGTGCATCAAATAGCCAAAGCAATGGGTTTGGATGGACGTATTAGCCCAAAATTTCTCCACCCCGGTCCCGGTTATGGTGGCTCCTGTTTTCCTAAAGATACTGAAGCTCTTTATTATTTTGCCTCTTCCTGCGGTTATGATTTTAATCTCCTAAAAGGAGTAATCTCTGCCAACAAGCGACAAAGAGAACTAATGGTAGAAAAAATAAAACACCACCTGGGAAACAACCTTAAAGGAAAGACCATTGCTATTTTAGGCCTGGCCTTCAAACAAAATACCGATGATATTCGAAAGTCTCCGGCTATTGATATTGTTAATCTTTTACTTAAAGAAGGCGCGCACATCAGATGCTTTGACCCCTTGGCAATGGATAATGCTAAAAAAACCTCCCCAACTTAACCTATTGTCAGGACGAATACGAAACCGCCCTCGATAGTGACGCCTTGGTAATTGCTACCGAATGGAATCAATTCCGTAATCTGGATTTAACAAAAATAAAAAAACTACTCAAACTCATACAGTGATGTAGGGCTGAACGTTAGGAGG
>NCRO01000669.1 GCA_002849045.2 Candidatus Sediminicultor secundus | reverse complement strand
ATTATAGGTTTACCCCCGATATCTATTCCTAAAGCTATAGGTAATTTATATTTTCCATTTTTAAATTCACTACTTTGCAATATATCTTTTAAATACACATTTATTCTCATGCGGTTAGGAACTTCAATTCCTACAGCATTTTTACCGGGAATTGGTGCTTCTATCCTGACTGAGGCAACTGCAAAAGACAAAGCAATATCATTGCTTAGATTAGTTATTTTAGATATTTTAACCCCGGGTGCAGGATGAATTTCATATCGGGTAACAGTTGGTCCCTGGATAACGCCAACGACTTTTGCATTAATTCCAAAATTAGTAAATGTTCTTTCGAGTATTTTTACATTTTCCTCAATATTTAATTTGGTATCTGTTTTATCTTCAGCGTATGAGTCAGATAGTAGAGACAGGGGTGGAACTTGATAGCTGTCTATTTTAGATACCTGTTTAGATTTCTGGTAATCTCTATCTGAAATTGTTTCTTCTTCTAATTCTTTTTCTTTTTCCGTTGTTCTTTTTATTTTAAATATTTTTTTAGGTATTTCATCTGTTTCGTATTCTTGATAATCGGGTTCTTTTTTGCGCCTTGAGCTTTTAGATATTTTTGCCCCGATATTTTTTAAAATATTGTAAATATTATCCAATGTTGGCTTTATTTTATTTCCCAAGTTTCTAAATATAGAAAAATAGGAAACTTGAGTTATGAATAAGGCAGATATTAAGCTGAGAGATATTAGAACAAGATAAGCGCCTTTTGTTCCAAAGTAAAGGTATAAGGAATTGGCAAAATAATAACCCAGCAAACCTCCGCCAGCCCCTTTCATTGCCAACGAATATGAATTTTCGAGTAAAAGTAACCTAAGATGGATAAATATAGGAAATATAATAAATAAAAAACTAATACCGAAGAGTTTGTGATCAGGCTTGAGTGGTTTATAATTAAAAAAAATTACAATTCCCAACAATAATAATAAGATGGGGAAGCTGTATATTATACA
>NCRO01000668.1 GCA_002849045.2 Candidatus Sediminicultor secundus | reverse complement strand
GTATAAGTTTCTTAAGTCGAGTAGGATGGGAGATTTTAAGTTGTTTTTTATTTTTGATAAATCCAGATTTCTAAATTGATTCCACTCTGTGGCTATTACTAAAGCATCGCTACTTTGGGCGGTTTCATATTCATCCTGGCAATAAGTTAGAGTGGGAAGAACTTTTCGGGAATTTTCCATTGCCAGGGGGTCGAAGCATCTTATTTGTACCCCTTCTTTTAGCAATAGCTGGATAATATCAATTGAAGGAGACTTTCGAATATCATCGGTATTTTGTTTAAAAGCCAGGCCTAAGATGCCGATGGTTTTCCCTTTAAGGTCGCCCAGATGGTGTTTTATTTTTTCTACCATAAGCTCCCTTTGTCGGTTGTTGGCAGAGATTACTCCATTTAGGAGCTCAAATTCATACCCACAGGTAGAGGCAAAATGATAAAGCGCTTCGGTATCTTTAGGGAAACAGGAACCACCATAACCTGGTCCAGGATGGAGAAATTTCGGACTGATACGGCCATCCAAACCCATAGCCTTGGCTATCTGGTGCACATCTGCACCTACTTTGTCACAGAGGTTGGCAATCTCATTGATAAAGGTAATTTTTGTAGCTAAAAAGGCATTACAGGCATATTTGATTAACTCAGCAGTTTCAGGATTGGTAATCACAAAGGGTGTATCAATTAAGTAGAGGGGACGGTAGATTTCCTGCATTATTTTTAAGGCTTTGTCACTGGTGGTGCCAATTACTATCTTATCCGGATGGGTGAAGTCATAGACTGCTGAGCCTTCCCGGAGGAATTCAGGGTTGGAGACGACGTCGAAGGGATAAGTAGTTGATTGAGATTGCCATGTTGCTTCGCTCCTCGCAATGACATTTCTATTTATTATTTCTTTGATTTTGGCGGCGGTGCCGATGGGGACTGTGCTTTTGTTTACTATTACCTTGTATCCTTTCATATACTGACCAATCTGTTGGGTTACTTTTTCGATTTGCTTGAGATTTGCTGAGCCATCATCATTAGAAGGAGTGCCTACGGCAATAAAAATTACCTTAGACTGTTCTACCGCTTTTTTAAGATCAGTAGTAAAGGTAAGTCTGCCGGGTGTTACATTTTTTTTGATTAAAGATTCTAAATTTGGCTCATAGAGAGGAACTTTACCAGAATTAAGACCTTTAATTTTTTCATTATCTTTATCTACGCAAAGAACTTCCAAGCCAAAATCAGAAAGACAGGTGCCAGTGACAAGACCGACATAACCAGTGCCAAGAATACAAATTTTCATATTTTCTCCCCCTTTTCGCATTCTAAGTTATAAGATACGTTCAATAAATGAACTTAAATAGATTATATTATAAAAATGCCTTGATTTCAAAATTTATAAATTTATCGTTCTATCTTGCATTTAAATCGGTAAATTGAACAATTGAATAACCTTGCAACTTGCACCCTATTTTCTTACTAAAACGTCTCTATAGAACTAAAACGCATAAAAGCAGTTTTTGTAATAATCTTAATATCTAACCACAAACTCATATGCTCCACATAATATTTGTCACACTTCACTTTGGCTACTAAATCTTCTCCACCTGTCCTCATTACCTGAGCATATCCCGCAATACCCGGCATAGCCCTATGAATCCCCGCCTCGGTCCTCATCTTAATCAACTCATACTGCATATAATGTGGAGGCCTGGGCCCAACCAAACTCATCTCTCCTCTTACCACATTAAATAAATTAGGCAGTTCATCTATAGTGAATCGCCTAATTATTCTCCCCACTCTAGTAACATACGAACTATTTTCTCCTAAATCCTCTTTAGCCCCATCCGGCGTTCCCATACTCATACTCCTAAATTTATAAACCATAAAAGTTTTATTATCTTTCCCCACTCTCTTTTGCTTAAAAAAAACAGGCCCCAGAGAATCCAACTTTATTAAAACTCCCACTACCACAAACAAAGGAGCTAAAACAATCAATAAAATTATAGAAAAAAATAAATCAAATACTCTTTTTACCATCTTACAATATCTTTCTATCTTTTAATATAGTATTTTCAAAATTCCATTTCGGATTATAACTAAAATATTTCTTAGCCTTTTCAATAGAATACACATTATCCTTAGTCAACTTATAATAAATTGAAAGCAATCTTTCTTTTCTACATGAAAATATTAAACTAAGCAATTTTACTCCAAGATATACTATACATTTTGGGATTTTCATAGTAATACGATTCCCGCCCACCAATTCTCGGAAATAATTCGATAAATCATTAAAACTGTAAACTCTATCATCCGATATATTAAAAACTTCTCCAAAGGGAACTTTATCTTCAATACACGCATCTACAATATCAAATACATTATCTCTCGAACATAAAGATATTTTCTGCTCCCCATCCCCCACTCTATAGAAAAACCTTTCCGCCGCTATTAATACTCTTCTCTTCACATTTCTCAAAAAATCTTCACTATAAACCGGAGCAAGTCGTAAAATAATAATTGGTAATTTACTTTCTTTATTCAATTTTAATAAATACTCCTCAGCAGCTAACTTACTCTTTCCATAAAAAGTAATTGGCCGACATTCATCGCCCTCAGATATAACCCCATCTCTTCCTTCCCCGCCATACACTTCTATAGTACTAAAAAATACCGCGCCCCTAAATCCAGAATTACTTTTATTCCCCACAACAGAATTAAAAATATTTTTAGTTCCTTCGAAATTAATCTTCATAAAATTATCAAAAGAAAGGTCTGGTGAGTTTTTATGCACCAATGCCGCACAATGAATTAGATAATCAAAACATAATTCTGAAAAAAAATGCCTCATTTTATCTTTATCAGT
>NCRO01000667.1 GCA_002849045.2 Candidatus Sediminicultor secundus | reverse complement strand
GTTAGCTTCTTGCTTGTGGGGGTTCAAATCCCCCTCCCGGCACCAATAAATATTTCAACAAAAAGAGGAAAGGATGACTTCCTCTTTTTTGAAAGTTAGTTAGTTAGCTGGTTACCTGGTTATTTAGTTAAGAAAATAAAATCAAAACAACTAACTAGTGCCCTGTTAAATAACATATGTTTTCTTTTGCAATATTTTCAATAATGAATTGTGGCGATTACTATTTCGCCATTTTAAATGTTCTTTGATATTTTGTTCAAGTTCTTTATGGTTTTCAGGATATGAACTCTTTAATACAAAATAACGGACTGATCCAAACTGGGCTTCAATTCGGTTCATCCATGATGCGTTAGTTGCTGTAAATATTAACCAAACACGATTCCGGTGACACCACTTAAAAACTTCTTTTTTCTTATGTGGTGAGAAATTGTCTAAAATAACTATCAGTCGTCTCTCGTGGGGATAACGTCTCCGGATTATCTTTAGGAAACTCAAGAATTCTTTCCCTCTCTTGTGACGACGGACAATACCAAACAATCTATCTGACTTAAGATCATAACCAGCCAGTAGGTGTCGAACTCCCTGGAACCTGGAGTAAGTTGCTGGAAGCCTTTGCGGTTGTCCAATCGGAGCCCAACATGTACCAGCATAAGGACGTATCTCTAATGGACCAAATTCATCAAAACAGATTATACGACACCCTTTTGGTGGCTTTTCATATAATTTTCTTATAATTCGTTTTTTTTTATAAAATGAGCATCATTGGACTGTTTCCAGGTTTTTGTTCTTTGATAAGTAAGCCCAGCTTCTTTCAAGATAGTGCGTATAGTAGGACGACTTATATAAGAAATTTTCTTTTCCTTTATGAGCACCAGTTGTATCTGTGACAAAGACCATTGAGAAAGAGGGTATCCTAAGTCTTTGGGATGATTTTCAGCCAGTTCTACCACGGCCCTACGTTGTTCCTCATTAAAAGTAGGGGGACGACCACCTTGATACTTAGGTCTGATACCATCAATGCCTTGGTCAAAAGAGTGAATAATTCGTCTAACTTGAAGAGGGGAATATCCCAAGACTTTAGCAATTTGTTTAACTGGTGTCCGGGCATTTGAAGCCAAAATGACTTGAGCCCTCCGGGAAAATTTTACATCTGTTCCATTACGAGCGATGTTATTTAATTCAATTTCTTCTTCGGATGTCAAAGAACGAATATATAAACTCATGATAGCCTCCTTCCTATATATAAAGAAGGATATCATAAAACTTTAAAAATGTCACTATAAATTATATCATTTATTATTTAACAAGGCACTAGTTAACTAATTCCATACGTCCCTACTTCTTTTTTCCAAACTTGAAACTTGTAACTAGCAACTTTCAACCTATAACTTATTACATATTACTCATCACTTATCACTGTTTTTATACGCTATACACTAT
>NCRO01000666.1 GCA_002849045.2 Candidatus Sediminicultor secundus | reverse complement strand
GGGTCCTTTAATCAGTACTATTATCGCTAAAGAGCTCAGAATAAACACTGTAGTGGTACCTAAATATGCCGGAGTAATGAGTTCTTTAGGAGGACTGTATGCTAATATTCAAAATGTTTTTTCTCAAGCCTGCTTTACGGAATCTCGAATGTACCAAATTGAAAAAATAAATAAAACATTAGATCAACTCCGACTTTTTCTGAAGCTTCCTGCATCTCTTCATGAACAGGATTACCTTTAAAATTGCCGGCTCGAGCATTAGGATGAACCATATTAGAATGATTAGTTTCAATTGTTTTTCTACCGCAAATACCAGGTAAAATAGATTTTCTTCCTCCAGAAAATCCAGCAAAATAATGAGGAACAATTACACCAGTAGTAATTATAAAATCTGAATCGGATATTATTGAATTAACCCAAAGCTCATTACCACTCTTTAATTTACCTAAATATTTTAAATTTAGATCATCGCTATTATGGTTGACAAATTTATGATTACTAATCAAATCTTTTCCAAATATATTTCCTAACTCTTCCTTAGAATTGCCGCGATGAATTCCGGTAGCCACAATAAAAACAATATTTTCTTTTTTTATTCCTGCTTGATGCAATTCATCTAATAGGGGAGATAAAATTATTTCATAAGGTGTGGGTCTGGTTATATCATTTACAATAATTAATATTTTTTGAGCTTTTTTCTTAAGGATTAATTCTTCTAATGAAGGGTAGCCTAAAGGATTTTTCAGTAACTTCCTAAGCTTATCTTCTGGGTTTGATAGTATCTTTTGTTCTTCTGAATTTAATACCTGTAAAATATTCTTATCTAACAAAGTTAATTGAATTTCTTCTTTGCCATATTTTAATTTCATCTTTTTTTCTCCTTCAGTTAAAATAGGGAACAGTTTAATATTATATTGCTTATAATAAGCTTAATATCCATCATGGCTATATACGAAATTCTTTTCAGAAGCTTTGAATAGCTTTTTTAAAGGGGAAAATATTTTTATTTAAAAAGTAGAAGCTCTCTTTTATATAGCTTTATATCCTAATATCTTAACCATTATATATTACATTTAAATTTCTCTGCTGATTTCTTAAGAGCTTTAATAACTGGCAATTCTTCCCCACTTAAAAATCTGACTAATGCCCCTCCTCCGGTACTAATATAAGAAATATTATTTACCAGGTTATACTTATTGACAGCTACTATACTATCCCCACCTCCGACTACAGAAAAAGCACTGCTTTCAGTAATAGCTGTTAAAATAGCCTTTGTACCTATTTCGGTTTCTGTTTCTTCAAAAACCCCTACCGGTCCGTTAAAGAAAATAGTCTTTGCATCCTTCATTATCTGCCCATATTTAGCTATAGTCTTGTTACCTATATCCATTAAAGTATACTCAACAGGTAAGTTACTTACTTTTACTTCTTTCCTTTCTCCTGATGCAGAATAAGCAAAATCAACCGGTAATTCAATCCTGTCTTCATATTTATTCAAAATATCTTTTGCTTTATCTATATATTCTTCCAAATTTTTCTTTTTAATTAGATCTTCGGAGGGTTTTCCCAGTGAAACCCCTTTAGCCAAGAATATAACTTGAGCTACTAAGCCACCTGTTAATATTAAATCTGCTACATCATTTTCTAATACAGAAGGCATCATTAAAAAAGCATCCTGAATCTTGGCCCCACCTAAAATAAATATACAGGGTTTTTTGGGGTTTTTTAACAATTGATTTAAAGAAGTAATTTCTTTTTCCAATAACCTGCCCATAGCTGAGGGTAATACTTCTTCCATGCCTACTAAAGTTGGCTGACAGCGATGAGCAGCGGCAAAAGCATCACAAATATACAAATCTGCTAAAGGGGCTAACTTACGGACTACTAGTGTCTTTGCTTGTTCTTCGGGGGTTAAATTTAATTTAGTCTCAAAGAGGGTCATTTCTTCTGCCATAAAACGAACATTTTCCAGCATTAATATTTGACTGTTTCTTAAAGCTTTGATTTTATCGCGAGCTGCTGGTCCACATACATCATCAATATACTCAACTGGTTTCCCTAATAATTGAGTAATAACTCTGGCGTGAGGTTCTGTAGAGGCATAATTATGATATTCTATATCACTGCCTTGATGAATTAGAATGACTGTTTTTGCTCCTTTTTCAGTCAGTTCTCTAAGGGTAGGCAAACTTTTTTTAATTCTGGTTATATCTATAGGCTCTCGTGTTTTAGGATCAAGAGGAGAATTCATATCAAAACGGGCAAGAATTGTTTTCCCTTTTAAATTAAAATCGTCAAAGGCATACATCCCGTCTATCATATTTCATCACCCTACCTATTTATTACATTCCCAAGTATTTATTAGTAGTCCCAACTGCTTCTAATCTGTCTTTTTGCATCTCTAAACTTGCTCTAATACCATCCATGGTTTCAGGGATAACCACTGCTTCTTGTGGTATATTAATAGCGAACATAATATCATCCCCGGAAGGAACTATCGTTTCTTCCCAAACTGCAATTTCATACATATCACCACGAGGATTACCTAAGTCTCTGGCATATTTAAATAAAGAAGCATTTCCCAGGAAACCATCTTCCAGTCTGACTACTCTAATTCTGGGATGTTGATTAAATTGTGCAAGGATTTCTTCCTTAGTTATTTTCTTCTTGGGGGTTGCCACGATGGTAATAATATGACCATGGGTTACCGGGGTATGGACCAGGATACCGGTGGCATTCACATGGGGCATAATGGTCATTAAATCTACTGCCTGATGATTGGGAGCCTCTGCTACCTGTAAGGCATTAGTTAATCCTCTATGGTAATCCCCGGGATCTGCCACTCTTCTTATAATCGTAATAGCTACTTTTTCCATGCCTACTGCCCGGTCTAGACAATCTACTGCTCTTATTAATCCGGTAGTATTACAGGAAGTCAATTTGAGAAATTGCTTACCTAAGCCTTTTTCGTAATTGGCGTACCCATGGAAAAAAACATCAGCAACTTCGTTTTTTTCTCCACCTTGGAATATAGCTTTGAGACCATATTTTTTATAGATCTCTTTATTCTTTTGACCAATACCTGCACTGGTGGCATCTAAGACAATATCTACTTTCTTGAGCAGTTCATCCAGGATTCCGGTAACCGGAATACCGACCCCTTCAAGAAGAGGAATATTGTTTGGAATGGCGCAATATAAATCGTAAGGCATTCCCTTTTCTTTTAAGGCTCTTACAGGTAAAGTAGGAGCTACATCTGAAACTCCTACTAATTCCATATCTTTCTGTCTGGCTACCCCGTCGGCTAAGCGCTGACCGATTGTTCCATAACCTACTAC
>NCRO01000066.1 GCA_002849045.2 Candidatus Sediminicultor secundus | reverse complement strand
AATTATAATAATAATGAAAAGGATAAAATAGAGGAAGTAATACAACTATCTACTGAGGCAATAAAGACAGTGATAGAAGATGGCTTTGAAAAAGCTATGAGAAAGTACAATAGAAAATTAATTGAACCATAATTAATAAAATTTGAATAGTTGTAATAAAATAAATGTAAAATAAATGTAAAATAATAATCTAAAAAAGAGACATGTATCAGCATGTCTCTTTTTTATAGACAAACCAAGTGTAATTAGATACAATATCGGTATAAATTAGTCGTTAGTATTTAGTCGTTAGTCGTTAGTGAGTGGTCGTTAGTTTTAAATACAAAATACAAATTAGCCGTTAGTGGTTAATTTTAAACACAATTTTCAGTTTCGAATTATCAGTTTACAGTTTATTACAAGGGGGTATGACAATAGAACCTCTACACACTTTGGGTTTCTATAAACTGGCAATTTGTAACTTAAAATCTATAACTTATTAATTATTAATGTATTTTATTTACTAAATACTATTCACTAACGACTAATTAAGGTTTACGGAAAAAGGAAATTTCTATAAAATGAACTTATAAGAATAACAAGTTTTATCTTTCAGACTTGGGGGAACAGAGATGACTGAATTGAGGAAAGACCCTATAATTGATAATTGGGTGATAATTTCTACAGAGAGAGGTAGAAGACCCTTAGATTACAAAATAAAAACAGAGGAAAAGAAAAAAGATAGCTGTGTATTTTGTGAAGGGAATGAAGGTAAAACGCCCCCTGAAATATTTGCTTTTCGGAAAAAAGGCACTAGGGAAAACAAGCCGGGATGGAAAGTAAGAGTAGTAACTAATAAATATCCTGCTTTAAAGATGGAAGAGAGGGAAGCTATCCTGGAAAAGGCCGGAATGTTTTGGAAAATGGACGGTCTAGGGGTACACGAAGTAATAATTGAAACCCCACATCATCATAAAGATTTTGATAATTTAAGTATCGGCAATATTGTTTTAATCTTAAAAACTTATCGGCAAAGATATTTAGATTTATCCAGGGATAAAAGGATAAAATATATTCTAATATTTAAAAATTACGGGATTGATGGTGGAGCATCTTTGGAACATCCCCATTCTCAGCTTATTGGTACCCCTATTATCCCCCGGAGGATAAAAGAAGAGTTAAAAGGGGCTAAAGAATATTTTGACCTTAAGGGGAGATGCATTTTCTGCGATTATATAAAACAAGAGATAAAATCTAAAGACAGATTAATAAAAGAAAAAGAAAAATATGTGGTTATTTCGCCTTTTGCTGCCAGATTCCCCTTTGAAACCTGGATACTTCCTAAATGTCATAATGCCTGTTATGAGGAGAGCAGTGATAATGATATTTTAAGTTTAGCCAGAATAATGAAAAAAATTCTATCTAAAATAAAGAAAAAACTAAATAATCCCCCTTACAATTTTATAATTCATACTGCGCCCTCTAAAGAATTTTCTTCCAGAGAATGGCCGGATTTGAATAAGAAATATCACTGGCATATAGAAATAATTCCTCGATTAACAAAAATAGCCGGTTTTGAATGGGGAACAGGATTTTATATTAATACTACTTCTCCGGAAGAAGCAGCCAGAATCTTAAATAGTATATAGTTGTTAGTATTTAGTATATAGCAAAATACAGTAATAAGTGATGAGTAATGTGTAATGAGTTGCAAGTTGCAAGTTTAAAAAAGCCTTTATTTACAGTAAATCAAAAACCAAAAACCAGTTTTGTATTTTGCATTTAATACTAACGACCATTCACTAACGACTAACGACTAGTTTCTATCGACTAATTATTGGAGGTAAAACTGTTATGAAAATGAAAAAAATTGCTGTTCTTACCAGCGGGGGAGACTCCCCGGGAATGAATGCCGCTATTCGGGCAGTGGTACGAACCGGAATATTCCATAATTTAGAAGTATTTGCTGTGGAGAGGGGATTTAGCGGTTTAATAGAAGGGCAAATTTCCCCTATGAATCAGGTATCGGTAGGTGGAATTATGCAAAGAGGAGGGACTATTCTTAAAACCTCCCGCAGTGAGAAATTTAAAACTAAAGAAGGCCTTGATATTGCTTTAAAAAAACTTCGAAAATTCGATATTGATGGCTTGGTAACTATCGGGGGCGATGGTACCTTGCGAGGAACTCGAGATTTAAGCGCTTTAGGACTTAAGACTATCGGAATTCCGGCTACTATCGATAATGACCTGCCTGAAACAGATATGGCTATAGGTGTAGACACCGCTTTAAATACAGTTATTGAAGCCATTGACAAAATCAAAGACACTGCTTCTTCTCATCAGAGGGCATTTGTGGTGGAAGTAATGGGAAGAAATTCAGGTTATTTAGCCTTAATGAGCGGAATTGCTGGAGGAGTCGAAATAATTCTTATTCCAGAAATTTCCTATAATTTATCGGAAATTAGTATAAAATTAAAAGAGGGTTATCGAAGAGGGAAGACTCATTGTATTATTGTTATTGCGGAAGGAGTAGGAAAAACCGATGAAGTAAGCAAATATTTAGAAGATAAGATTGGTTACGAAACACGAATTACCATTTTAGGTTATCTGCAAAGAGGTGGTTCACCTTCCGCATTTGATAGACTATTAGCCAGTCGTTTAGGAGCAGCGGCTGTAGAACATCTATTAAAAGGTGAAACATCTAAAATGGTAGGGCTAATCGGGAATAAAGTTGAAGCAACTGATTTAGAAATAGTCCTGAGCCAGAAAAAAACCATTAAACAAAATCTTTATAATTTAGCTTCAGTTTTAGCAAAATAACAATTAGTCGTTAGTCGTTAGTGAATAGTCGTTAGTGAAAAATGCAAAATACAAAACTGATTTTTAGTTTTCGGTTTACAGTTTTCAGTTCACTGTAAATAAAGGCTTTTTTAAACTTGCAACTCGTAACTTGCAACTTGCATCTATGCTAACGACTAACGACTATTTCACTAACGACTAAATTAACCGGGTAACCTGGTTAACTAATCCTGAAAGGATTAATAATGACTTTAGCGGGAATATTCTCTCTATGGAATCAATCTAAAGAGTTTGAAGAAATAATAGAAATAATAAAAGGAAAGTTGATTGACAAAATTTTACTTTCCGGCCTAAAGGATAGTGCCCGTTCTTTCTTTATCGCTGCCTTAGCCTCAAAAGAGGAGATAAAAAAATCTTACCTCATCATTACCGATTCTCAGGAAAATGCCTTGAAGATATATCAGGATTTAGGCACTTTTTTAAATAAATCTCAAAGTGAGGAAGGGAGTATTTTTCTTTTCCCTTCTTTTGATGTCCTTCCTTATGAAGACATCAGTTCTGATCCCCAGATAATCCAGCAAAGAATTAATATCCTGAAACATCTTTCTATGAACGACCACAATAAAAAGAGGATTATTTTAATTGCTGATATTAGAGCCCTCCTGCCCAAATTAGCCTCTCCCCAAAAATTTAAAAAGACCAGTTGGAAATTAAAAGTAGGAGATGTCTTAAAAAAAGATGATTTTTTAAGAATTCTATTAGACCAAAATTACCGGTCAGTAGAGATAGTTGAAAAAAAAGGTGAATTTAGCAGCAGGGGAGGGATTATCGATTTTTTTCCGGTAACCAGTGAAAACCCTCTTCGATTAGAATTGTTCGGAGACCAGATAGAATCGATCAGATATTTTAACTTGAACACCCAAAGGTCGATACTTAAATTGGCAGATTATACTCTTCTTCCTTCCCGGGAATTAATTGCCGATAGTTCATCTAGCTATAATTACAGCACTATATTTGATTATCTTGCCGATGATCTGATAGTAATACAAAACGAGCCGGAATTAATTAAGGAAAAAACGGAGGAGTTTCAGGAAGAAATTGAAGATATTTACCAAAAAATTGAGAAGGATAAAAGGGAATTAATTTTTTCACCAGCTTCTTATTTTGTCACCTACTCCGAGATATGTGATGAGCTAAAACCCAAAAAGATAATTAATTTGACCTATTTTCCGGAGGAAAACAAAGAAAGTATCTCCGGTAATCAGGAAGAGAAAAAAGAATATATCAGAGAATTTATTTTAGAAGGACAGGAAATCAGTTCTTATTTTGGGAATTTAGATATATTCGCTAAGGATTTGGAAAAATGGCAGAAAGATAACTCCCAAAAAAAGACTTGGAAGCTCTCCAGTTAAGGAAGGAAGTAAAGTTCGTTAACTTATATCCAAATCTCCTTAAGATTAAGCGAGCTACCCAGTAATTTAAAATAGTATCAAAAATTGAAGCAAGTATAATCATTCCCGGGAATGCTATTCTAACAATACTAATGGTTTGAGTTAGGGAATCTTTCAGGGAAGCTAATTGTTCCGGAGATAGTCCCATATTGCTATAAAAATTCAAAGATTGAGTTATAATTTTATCTATTTCTTCTATGTCAAATAATACGGTGTTAAGATCTAAAACCCAAAAACCAATTAAAAGGATTAAACCTTTAGA
>NCRO01000665.1 GCA_002849045.2 Candidatus Sediminicultor secundus | reverse complement strand
AACCTTATCGGTCACATCAATATATTCATGGGGAATTTCAGGATTTAGAAAATAGCTTCGATCTTTTAATAATTTATAATCCATGCCAAAATAATAATTAAAGATTAACCTAAAAGTATTAACAGGTGTTATAGAATTGTATAAAACTTCATTTCCGCCTCCGGGCAAGTAATATACATTAAATATGTTCATTCTTCCTTTAAACATTTCTTCTGTTGGGTGCTCACAATCATTAAAGCCAAAAGCAGTACCATGGTCTGCTTGTAATATAATAATTGGGGAAACTTCTGATTTTAATAATATTTCATTTACGAGTACTTTGACTTTCTTCGTAATAAAAATAAGCTGATTTAAATATAGTTCTCTATCTTCACTTTGTGTTAAACCTTTTGCATACGTTAGCAATTTAACTTCTACTGGATCACCGTTAGCCTTAAACACATACGGATAGTGAGGACATACAATATGAGCAAACACAAATTTTGGTTCTCTAATTTGATCTAATTCTCCTAGTTTAGAAAAGGTGCCCAAAATTCTGTCTTTAATAATGCCTCCAGAAATATATCTTGTAATCGGTTCTAACACAGTTGTTTTAATCAGTAACGTAAAAAATTCATTAAATCTAGCGCTGCCCCGAATATTTAAATCTGCAAGTTTACTATAATCTGTTGCTCCGTAACCAGAAGAAAAAAGAATAAACTTATATCCTTTTGATTTTAAAAATCTCATTACTTTACTATTTTGTATCATTTGAAAGAGAATGGTATCTACTTTTACTTTTCCACTTATCATACTGCTTATATTATTAATATATTCCATATTCAAGGAGGATGCTATAGAAGGAAAAGTGTAAGCGTAATTACTTTGACTTTTAGTAGCAATATAAAATCCTTCATTAATTAAATAATCTGTAAATTCGGAGTTATCGTATTTGTAGATTTCATTTAAAGTTCTTGAGCTTGCATATTCATCTAAAATGATATAGTAAATATCTCTAAGGGGTTTTTTATGTTCTAAGCCTACTATATTGCTGTCTCTATTTTCAATATATATATTTTTATCTTGCACGTTAGTTATTAGATTAAATTTATATATTCCAATATTAAAAAGTGAAATTAAAACTAAAGTGAAAGCTATTACATTTAATATTTTTGTGAAATTACATAAAGATTTTTGCTGTTTCTTAATAATAAAATAATTAATACAAATAAAAATTATAATCCACATAGGCAGTATATATATATTTCTACCAATTAAAAAATTACCTAATCGGGCACCGCCTATAATATCATAAATATGACCGTAAGAAAAAAACATTACTAAAAAGAGGGAAACAATGATTCCCCCTTTTATATTATCCTTGAAAATAATTTTGGATAACCACATAAATAGAAATGTAAAACCTAATACAACTGCTAAAGGAAACATGATTTGAGAAAATAAAATTTCATGTATATTGTAAGCGAATAAAAATAGAATAAAGTATAGGGCAAACAAAAATGGATGAATAACCAATGGCTTTTTCATAATATTTTAATTAACTCCTTATCTTTTAAGACATGAAATTATTTTCACAGCTCAAATTTTTGTTAGCACTATGCGATTTTAATTTCTTTTGAAATATCTTAAAAACTAATATGATTCTGTGTTCAATGTCCACGAACCCATTTTATATCTAAATGCTTATTTTAAGCATTCTAAATAAGTTTATATGAAGAGTAATATGATTTATGTTCCTCTCTATTTCAAAATCTAAATAAATTTATTCTCGCTCTTGATTATATTTAACCTTATCGGTCACATCAATATTTTTAAAATAGCTTCGATCTTCTAGTAACTTATAATTCGTACCAAAATAAAAATTAAAGATTAACCTAAAAGTATTAACAGGTGTTATAGAATTGTACAAAACTTCATTTCCACCTCCGGGCAAGTAATACGCATTAAATATAGTCATTCTTTCTTTAAAGTATTCTTCTGTTATGTGCTCCCAATCACTAAAGGTTGAAGCAGGACCATGGTCTGCTTGTAATATAATAATTGGAGCAATTTCTGATTTTGATAATACTTCTTTTACAAGTGCTTCGACCTTCTTACTAACAAAAATAAGCTGATTTAAATATAGTTCTTTTTCTTTAGTTGGCATTATACCTTTTACAACCTCTAGCAAGTTAATTTTTACGGGATCACCATTCGCCTTAAACATATACGGACTGTGAGGACAGTAAATATGAGCAAACACAAATTTTGGCTCTCTAATTTGATCTAATTTTCCTAATTTAGAAAAGGTACCCAAAAGACTGTACCTATCAAAACGCCTCATAATAGGCCCTAATATAGTCGTTTTACTCAAAAACATAGAAAACTCATCTAGTTTGTAGCCACCCCAGATATTTAAATCTGCAAATTTATTATAATTTGTTGGCCCTCTACCAGAAGAAAAATGAATATACTTGTATCCTTTTGATTTTAAAAATCTCATCACTTTATTATCTACTATCATTAGAGAATTAACATATTCCACATATTCCATATTCAAAGAGGATGCTAAGGAGGGCTGGGTGGAAGGGTAATTAGAGTGGCTTTTAGTAGCAACAAAAAATCCTTCATCAATTAGATAATCTGTAAATTCAGAGTTATCGTAATTATAAATTTCCATTAGAGTCCTTGAGCTTGCATATGCATCTAAAATGATATAGTAAATATCTCTAAGCGGTGTTTTAATTTCCAAATTTCTTGCATTATTATCCCTATCTTCAGTATGTATATTTTTTTCTTGCTGATTACTTATTAAATTGAAATTGTAAATTCCAACATTAAAAAGTGAAATTAAAATTAAAGTAAATGCTATTACATTTAATATTTTTGTGAAGTTATATAAAGATTTTTGCTGTTTCTTAATAATGAAATAATTACTACAAATATAAACTATACACCACGTAAGCAATAAATATATATGCCTACCAATCAAAAAATTACCTAATCGGGCACCTACTATAATATCATAAATATGACCATAAGAAAAAAACATTACTAAAAAGAGGGAAACAATGATTCCCCCTTTTATATTATCCTTGAAAATAATTTTGGATAACCACATAAATAGAAATGTAAATCCTAATACAATTGCTAAAGGAAACATGATTTGAGAAAATGAAAGTTCATTTATATTATAAGTAAACAAAAATAGAATAAAGTATATGGCAAACAAAAATGGATGAATAACAAATGGTTTTTTCATAATATTTAAATTAACTCCTTAATTGTATAAAATTTAATTTTTTAATCATTTAAAGCATGGAATTATTTTTGCAGTTTAAGTTTTTACTACCATTTTGCAATTTCAATTAGCTTTTAAAATATCTTAAAAACTAATTTGATTCTGTGTTCAATGTCCACGAACCCATTTTATATCTAAATGTTTATTTCAAGCATTCTACATAAGTTTATATAAAGAGTAATATAATCAATATTTCTCACTATCTCAAAATGTGAATTAATGTTCTACAATATCAATAATATATTTTGCACTGATTTTCGAAGAATGTCTAAAATTATATATATATTTTTCTCTTAATCTAATAATACGCTCTTTATACTCTACTTCTTCTGACTTAAGTTTTGCAATAACCTGAGGAATAGTGTCTAATTTTTTTGGTGAAACAACTATTCCTATCTTTTTTCGAACGAAAAGTTCCAATGGTTCAATATCCAATTCTTTAAATTTCTCATTCCGAATCTTATAAGGAACATCTAAAAACAAGACTGGACGTTCAGTTCCAAAAGCATATTCTAAAGCTATACCAGAGCAGTCACATATTAAAATATTAGATTTTAATACCGAATCATCCGTAGCTATGGATCTCTCTAAGTAAAAATCAGAATTATCACCAAATTCTATTGCAAAGGCTTCTATTAATTTAGGAAAGCGTCGAATTGTCTCAGGATGCGGTCTAACAATTACCTTATATCCTTTTTTTAATAATAATTCAACAAGAGGCTTTCCACAGGATTCGATTATATTACTTGCCCCCCAGGAAGGAGCTATTAGAATGGTTAACTTTTTTTCAACAGCAGATTTTTCTATTAAATATTTCTTATATTTAGCATAAATTCTTTCCAAACGGTAAAATCCTGCTTTGATAAGTTCCTTGCTAGGTAACTTATGCAATTCTTCATACTTTCGAATTTCCTCTATATGATGTGGACCAACACATAAAATAGAATCATAATAATCAAAGGAGCCACCACGATAAACCATATGCGTGCTAACTATTGCGTGAAAAATATAAACATAGTGTACTGGACTAATTGAACGTTTAATATGAAATTGGTTTAAATCAGGCATTGTCATAATAAATACTTTGCATTTGATAAATAACATAAAAAATGGCAATAAGTTTTTTATGTAAAATGTTTTTAACCCTGGTCTCTCTTTTTCAAGTATGAGGTCTTTTAAATCTGAAGTTATATAACAAATATTTTGTTGATTCTTACTTATCAACTCTTCAATAAGCCCTTCATAATTTGGGTAATAACCATCATGTTCAGCATATATAACTATTTTTTTTTCTTCTTCTGGTATTTTCCAGAAAAAATTACACAAACTGACAATTTCTTTCAATAATTTCATATTATTCATCCAAACATAGTTTTAAAAATTAAAGAAGTAGACATTGTTTTATTCGTACTCTATCTTTTTATACTCTTATAATTCCATAAAAATAAAGTCATAATTGCTGCAAAAATTGCTCCACAAATCCAAAAATAAAAACCAGCATTCCAACCAAACTTATCTACTAAATAACCTGTTCCCACTCCGGTTAAACCTGCCCCTAAATATCCCATCGCATTTATCAAGCCAGTTACTGAGGACGCAGCTTTACGGGTACCTAAATCTGCAGGTAAAGCAGCTACTAACAGTATATGAGGACCAAAAGTAAAAAATCCTATAAATAATAAAATAATAAGGCTTAATAACCAATTATCAACAGGGCATGTTTTAAAAAAATAACAAAAGATAGCTAATAAAATCAACATTATAAAAG
>NCRO01000664.1 GCA_002849045.2 Candidatus Sediminicultor secundus | reverse complement strand
CAGCTAAACCACTCCCCCAATATCACTACATCTGTCCAGCACATTAAGACAAAAAAACATTCATAACCGTGAAAATTGGCTATGGCGGAAGCAAAAACCGCATGATCGGCACAATCACCTTCTTTTGATAAGTAAGTTTGGTATGGAGAATGAGGTCCCCATAAAATTTTATAATTAAAATTATCTTCCATGTACTTAACTATTTCTTTGGGACTATCTATGGCATTTACTACATTAACAAATTCGGGATTATCCTGATATAAACCGACTCCCGGTAAGCTTGGAATATATGAATTTTCATCATCAGGATTATAAAAATAATCAGTATACGTATAGTCGATATCTGTATCATAATAATTCTCAGTCGAAAATACTTTTAATACTCCATTAGCAAGTATTTCAATTTTTTGGATGCAGCTCCATTCAGAATATGTCGTCCAGTTTAATTGAAGCATACCATCAGAAAAATCGGATATTTCAACAACCTGTTCTCCCCAATCATAATCTTCGGGATG
>NCRO01000663.1 GCA_002849045.2 Candidatus Sediminicultor secundus | reverse complement strand
TTTTGTTTATGGATTACAGGTAGCCGATCAATTTATTAAATCAAAACAGAGCAAGACAATTCTGTTAATAGGAGTAGAAATTTTATCAAAAGTCATTGATTGGTCTGATCGAAATACTTGCGTACTTTTTGGAGATGGCGCCGGGGCAGTAATTTTAAAGAATTCCAGCCAAGAGGGTATTATTTGTACTTATACTGGTTCTCAAGGAGATTTGAAGGGACTTATTACTCTTCCGGCAGTTCCCTTAAAAAATCCTTTTTTGCATATTCCAGATAATAATGGAAGACCCAGCAATATATCTATGAACGGAAAAGAAACGTTTCAGTTTGCTATCAGGATAATGATAAAAAGTATTTCCCATGTCCTAAATAAGTCTAATCTTTCTATAGACGATATTGATTATATTATTCCCCATCAAGCTAATATTCGCATTATTGATTATGTAGCCCGGAAACTAAAGGTTGAAAGAAAAAAATTCATTATTAATTTAGATCGTTTTGGAAATACCTCTTCTGCCAGTATCCCGCTTGCTTTGGATGAAGCACATAAGAAAAAAATGTTTTGCCCGGGGAATCGGCTAATAGTGGCGATTATACACATCTGACGATGCCGACGATCACACGCATGTAAGCTAAGTAGGTGACGGGTGTGCGAAACATAC
>NCRO01000662.1 GCA_002849045.2 Candidatus Sediminicultor secundus | reverse complement strand
CAATTAAGAGTACCTAAGATTCTTTCTGGTTTAGCTTTTGCAGAGGATGGTGATTTTAGAGTTTCAACTCAGGGTTTTAGATTTATGGGGCAGAGATTTATTCCTGATTCTTATATGTTTCAGGAATTAGTATTTGGAGTAAAAGGTGAGAAGATAATTATGCAATACACTGGTGATAAGAAACCCTTTACCATGGAGATTATCCCCAACTTTGGTTCAGTCAGGGCTTTCCCCCGGGGGTTAGATATTTGTGCTATTTTAGGTTCAAAGAGGGCTTTAGAGATTTTAGAGACAGAAGGAGATACCGAATATACCGAATATTATAATCAATTGGATAATTTAAAAGAAGAATTTTCTCTAAAAACCATAGAGGAATGGAAACAGAATCTCTACTGGCGCTGGCTTTATGCTCTACTTCCTTTATTAGAAGAGAGCAAAGATGCAAATTTACCTTGTTTTATACAAAGTCCTGCCTGGGTAGATAAGGAACTGCAAACTGTACTGGGTTCCTGGACTGAATTAAGGCATGATACTATTTTATATGCCAAGCAGAGTTATACTATGGCGGGTAAGGGGATGCCTCCTGAACCAAAGTTAACCTACGGGTATGTTGAGCCTTATCCCGAAGTCTATGCCAGATTCGAAGAGGTGATGAAGGACTTAAGAAATAATCTTAATTGCTCTTGACCTGGCTATCGGGGGAATTCCGGAGAAAATAAAAGAATTTGGAGAATTATTAGATAAACTAAAGATCATTTCTGAAAAAGAAATTAGCAATACACCCTTAAGTAA
>NCRO01000661.1 GCA_002849045.2 Candidatus Sediminicultor secundus | reverse complement strand
CAATTAAGGAAGACCAAAGAACAGCACGCTCAAGACATAAAAGAAACTGTTGCATATGCTAATAAAGAGGGAGTTGCTTGTAATATATATTTGGAAGATTGGTCTCAGGGGATGATAAATTCTCGAGATTACGTTTATTATCTTTTAGATAGTCTTCAAGCAGAACCGATAAAACGGTTTATGTTACCTGATACACTTGGAGTCCTTTATTCTAGTCAAGTTTCCGAATTCATTAAAGAAACGTTAGCAAGATATCCTAATCTTCATTTTGATTTTCACGCCCACAATGATTATGGCTTGGCCACGGCAAATACTTTAATAGCCGTAGAAGCAGGGATAAAGGGAATACATTGCACAGTCAATGGTATGGGTGAACGTACGGGAAACGCTCCCTTGGAAGAAGTGGTGGTTGGACTTCACGATTTTCTTAAAATTAAAACAGGAATTGAAGAAAAACACTTATTTCATCTCAGTAAAACAGTTGAAGTCTTTTCTGGGCAACGATTAGCTTTTAACAAACCCATATGT
>NCRO01000660.1 GCA_002849045.2 Candidatus Sediminicultor secundus | reverse complement strand
AAAAAATAAATTTATCTAATCATCTCAGCTCTTTCTATACCAAGGCCATCGAAGCTACCATCATTGGTCTGATTATTTTAGTCCCCATAGTTTTACACCCCCGATGCATAAAAGTCTTTGACCCCGCTAAAGAGTTTACTTTTGAAGTTTTAGTAATTGTCGCTTTGATGTTTTGGGTGCTTAAAATAGTAGACAGAGAAGAAATTAGATTTACTTCCACTCCTCTTAACCTTCCTATCTTAAGTTTTATTGCTATTTGCGTCTTCTCTTTAATTTGGTCTAATAGTTTTTTTGTTAGTTTAAGAGAATTACCACTTTTTTTAGCCGGACCATTGCTTTATTTTATAATTGTAAATAATGTAAGAGAGGAAAAACAAATTAACCGCATCATTGGTGCAGTGATTATTGTGGGAGCTGCACTGGGCATATACGGTATTTTTCAGTATAATGATATTGATTTTTCTTTTTGGGCTTACATTGAAGAAGGAAGACATAGAGTCTTTGGTCTTTCTGGTAATCCAGGCTATTTTGCCGGATACTTAATTCTTCCCCT
>NCRO01000659.1 GCA_002849045.2 Candidatus Sediminicultor secundus | reverse complement strand
TGCTTCAATACCATAAGATAATCCGGTAATATAGAATCCGTAAGCTACGACGATGGAAATTAAGCTGATAGAACATAATAATAACCATAACTTTAAAGGCAAATCCATTTGAAAAATCTCTAAAGGACGGGAAAAAGGTAAATAAAAAAGTAACCCAAATCCAATGGAATATATAATAATAGTCAGCTGATGGTAATCATTGATTATGGCTTTACTTAGAATAATAAGTAAGGCAAAAGTAAAGCCTGCTCCCACTCCCATTAAAACTCCCGGTAAATTTAGTTTAAGTGTATCCATTGAACCCCCGGTAGCAGCAAAGAAACATCCTCCTATACATAGGAGCAAAGCCACAGTTTTAAAAGGAGTAAATAATTCCTTATAAAAAATTCTGGCCATAACAGCAATAAATATCGGTGCAGTATATAATAGAGTTACTGCTGTGGCAACTGTAGTTTTTTGAATTGCGCTGAAATACAATATATTAAAGAGAAATTGACTACAAATTCCTATTAAGGAAAAATAAGCAATTCCTCTCAAATCAACTTTTAGCACTTTTCTATTAGCGAGAAAGACAAAAGGAAACAATATTAAAACCGCGAATATCATCTTCCATAATGCAATAGTTTGGACAGATAATTGATAATTAAGTAGAGTTTTCACTTGTAGGCCTATTGTTCCCCATAAAGTACCAGCGGCAGCTACCATTAGGTAGCCCTTAGTTTGTCTTTTCAAATTTATTTTTATCCCTTCCTTTTTTACTTTACTTCTCCGAAACCATTTAATCATGATTTTACCATAATATTAATAGCATATCCAAAAATTGATACAGGGGAGATACGGAGGACGGTTGTACTAGCAATAACCAATAAAGAGTTGTTAGAAATGAATTGTGATATTCTAATACCTGCTAATGTGCAAAGTGTTATTACTAATGGAAACGCGAATAATATTAAAGCAAAATTAATCATTGAAGAAGTAAATGGTCCGATTACTGCAGGAGCTGAAAAAATACTTGAAGATAAAGGAGTTACAATTATACTCGATGTATTAGTTAATTGTGGCACTGCTATTGTATGTAGTTTTGAACACACTCAAGGATTAACCGATACTTACTGGGATAATTATTGTTAGCCAAAATTTGACAAAGTTTATAAATGATGATAAAATTTTTGAGAATTGAATACATTTACAGAAGTGTGCCTAGGGTTCCGTCTAATTAATTATTAGAGTCTGGACCAAGCGGTACAAGGTATCTAATCGATACTACACTTTTAGGATAAAAGCCTGAGAGATAGGTTCTGTTAATATTGTCATTACCTATTTTTCAGGCTTTTTTATAAATAAAAGTGTTTGTAATGCTATAACTAAATAAAAGAAATAGATATATAAATGGAAAGTATGAAAAATCAGACT
>NCRO01000658.1 GCA_002849045.2 Candidatus Sediminicultor secundus | reverse complement strand
AAGAGCCAAAAGATATTCCAGATACGGCTTAGAATATGATGATGTCTTTCAGCAGGGGGCACTGCTATTTATTTTAGCTGTTTATGATTACAAAGAAAAAGGTAATGTTCCTTTTGCAGGTTATATAAAAAAGAGAATCAATTGGGGATTATATCTCTATAATCGCAAATATTTACAAAGAAAAGTAGAAATTTCTTTTGGTTTAAAACCAAAAGAACCCCACCGGTAGGACAGGCCAAAATATCCATATAAATGTACACACCTTGCACCTTGTAACCATTTTCGACTGAAAGGAGAACATAATTGGATAGATTAGAAAATATCTTAATAAAAATAGGTCTGGAGGAAGGCTATGAACGTTTGACTAAAAGAGAAAAGAAAATTATTAGTCTGTATTATCTAGAAGGTTACAAGGATCAAGAGATAGCTAAATTTCAGGGAATTAGCCGACAGATAATTACTCGCCTCCGTAGAAAAGGAATTACAAAATTAAAAAAAATTAAATTTTTTAATTAGGGTGCTGCAAAATTACCCCTTTTTTGTATCTATATAA
>NCRO01000657.1 GCA_002849045.2 Candidatus Sediminicultor secundus | reverse complement strand
TTATCTTCTCTAATATTTCGGGGAGAATAATTAGTAATATCCTGGTCATATAAAAATATTTTACCGCTTGATGCTGGACGAAGTCCGGTAATAACTTCTACTAATTCAGTCTGTCCATTCCCTTCTACACCGGCAAACCCCAATATCTCTCCTTCCTTTATTTCAAAAGAGATGTTCTTTACAGCTGGTAATCCTTTGTTGTTGAGCGCTTTTAATTTTTCTACTTTTAAAGCTGTTTTCCCAAAGTTAACAGGTTTTTTTTCAATTTCAAAAATAACCTTTCTGCCTACCATCATACTGGCGATTTCCTCTTGATTGGTATCTTTGGTATCTTTTACTCCTACTACCTTTCCTTTTCTCATTACAGTTACTCGGTCAGAGAGAGCTTTTACTTCATTCAATTTATGAGTAATAAAAATAATAGTTTTACCCTGTTTTTTTAGCGATCTAAGTATTTCGAATAGCTCTTCAATTTCCTGGGGAGTTAATACTGCAGTGGGTTCATCCATAACTAAGATTTCTGCCCCTCGGTAAAGGACTTTAATAATCTCTACTCTTTGCTGAATCCCCACAGAAATATTTTCAATTTTTGCTTTTGGGTCAATTTTAAAACCCATACTTTTAGATAAATCTTCAACTCGCGTTATTGCTTTTTCCATATCTATTAAAATATTATTTTTTTTGGGTTCCATGCCCAGGATAATATTTTCCGTAACAGTTAAAGGCGGTACTAACATAAAATGCTGATGAACCATACCAATCTTTAAATTGATAGCAACATTCGGATTGGCGATATTAACTTTTTCTCCATTTACCAAAATTTTACCGGAATCAGCTTGATACAGTCCATACAAGATACTCATCAGGGTTGATTTACCGGCACCATTTTCGCCAACCAAAGCATGTATTTCTCCTTTGTAGACTGTAAAACTAACTTTATCGTTAGCAACTACAAGGGGAAATCGTTTGGTGATATTTTTCATCTCTAAAGCAATCTCAGGCAATTGATAAGTCCTCCTTCGGTAATTTACACTTTAATTTTAAAATATTGGAGGTATTCATTATTGCATGAATACCTCCAATATATATGTTGAAATATGCTATTTAGTTTACTCGGTGGGGACAACAATTTCTCCGCTTATAATTTTAGCCTTTGCTTCTTCAACCTTAGCTATTATTTCTGCAGATACAAGATCTACATTGTACTTATCGATAGCATAACCAACTCCGGAATAGGTTACATCTCCGATGGTAACGGTTCTATCTAAACCAAAAACCTCAATACCGCCTTTGAAAGTTCCTTCAACCGCTGCTTTTATGGCAAGATATACTGCAACGTCAACTTGTTTTAACATACTGGTTAGACCAAAATTTTCTCCGGTTTCCTCGATATATCCCATATAGTTCTGATTGGAGTCTACTCCGATTACGAATCTTTTTCTTTCTTTAGCAGCTTCAAATACTCCGGCTCCGGTTAGACCTGAAGCATGATAGACAATCCATGCTCCTGCATCATATTGTGATAAAGCTAATTCTTTCCCTTTTACCGGGTCAGCAAAAGCAGTGGGGGTATCACCGGCATAAGCAGAAAGAATTTTACATTCCGGGAAGACATCTTTAACTCCGGCTATGTAACCTGCTTCAAATCCACGAATAAGCGGTATATCCATTCCGCCTACAAATCCAACTGTATCCTTTTCGTCTTCCAGTGCTTTTAGACCAGCAATCATGCCCACCAGGTAAGAAGCCTGAGGTTCTGGAAACAAACAAGCCATTACATTGGGCTTATCGGGGATAAATCCATCGATAATGACAAATTTAGTATCAGGGAACTCATCAGACACGGCAACTATGGCATCAGTAAATAAAAATCCTACTCCGATTATTATATCATAACCTATACCAGCTAAGGTTCTAAGATTTACTTCTCTATCCGCACCTACCCCTGGCTCTAATTCGATACGCTTAATATTAAAATCAGCTTTCGCCCATGCCAGACCTCGAGATGCTGAATCATTAAAAGATTTATCTCCTTTTCCTCCAACGTCAAATACCATCCCGACTAAAAGTGTTTCTGCAGTAAAAACTGTCGATGAAAGACATAATCCTAATATTATTACTAATACGACTACTAATAGATTCTTTTTCATTTCTGAAATCTCCTTTCATTTTTTAAAATACTTAAAATCCCAACTTTACCTTTACCCTGTTAAATACTTTTATTTAATAGGGTTTATGCGGTCAGAAAAATAGTTCATTTATCACCTCCTTAAAAATAGACTTCTTCTATAAGTGTTAAAATAATTAGTTATTTTGTGTTCCTTAATATAATAATACCACAC
>NCRO01000656.1 GCA_002849045.2 Candidatus Sediminicultor secundus | reverse complement strand
GCTCTAACTTTTATAGATATTCTATTTTCAAGAAGAAAATCGAATTTATCGACTTTATTAATAATAATTTGTCTACCAACAAGCTCTTCTGCGAGTTTATTCTTTGTCTTTGGAGAGGTAATAAAATCTATAGGTATTTCCCCCTGTTTATATAAAACTACAGGATACATCTTCCCAATATGGAGATGGTGTTCTTTATAATTCAAAGAAGAAAGTACCTCAAAAATTGTTTTTGGATGTGGTTTTGTGTCGTTACCGCTTGTATTTCAAAATTATGCCATAGGAATTTTGAATATACATAAGATAACCAGCCACCCACAAGAGTAAGGTCATCAAGATAATCTTCTAAATCATGTAAAACTTCGAAAAACAATAACTCTGATCGTTTAATATCATTCAAGATTTCTCCCCTTCTCTTCTAATATATTTTTTAGGTGTTCTGCCTGTTCTCTGCCCCGTGGTTGAAAATTATATAAGTCAAGATGGAGTTGAAGGTTGGAAACCACCGTATAACCTTTTATTTTTTGTGTATTAAAAAACACACTATTTTTATAAAAAGGATGAATCAGGTGAATATTTCCTCCTCTGACCAATTCTTTTAAATCCAATTTTCGCCTGATTTCGTGTGTCGTT
>NCRO01000065.1 GCA_002849045.2 Candidatus Sediminicultor secundus | reverse complement strand
TATCACCGAGTTTTATCAGGAAAACAGGAATCCAGTTCCTCTTTCTAAGATTCCTTCAAATTTAATTAATGCTTCTATCGCTATTGAGGATTCAGATTTTTATAAACACAAAGGAATAAGTTTGCGGGGAATTGTACGGGCTCAATGGGAAAATTTTAAAAATATAATTTTACAACTAAAAAAAGAGGCCAAGCCCCACGGAGGTAGCACAATAACCCAACAATTAGCTATAAATACTTTTCTTACTCGAGAAATTAGTTTGAATAGAAAATTAAAAGATATTTTGTTGGCCTTACAAATAGAACGATCTTTCACCAAAGATGAAATTTTGGAAATGTATTTAAACGAAATATACTTTGGACATGGTGCCTATGGAGTACAATCTGCTGCCAAAATGTATTTTAACAAAAATGTACAGGAGTTAAACCTTGCAGAATGTGCATTAATTGCCGGAATCCCCCGTGGACCTTCTTATTATTCACCAATTCTTAATCAGGAAGTGTCCTTAAAAAGAAGAAATATCATATTAAATAGAATGTTTAAATTAGGTTACATATCTAAAGAGGATATGGAAAAAGCCAAACAAAGCCCCCTTGAACTTAATTATACCAATAAAAGAGATAAACTTATAGCTCCCTATTTTTCCACTTTCATTCTTTCTCAACTTTTAGAAGAATATGGAGCTAATGTAGTTTACAAAAGTGGATTAAAAATTTATACTACCTTAGATTTAAAGATGCAAATTTTTGCTGAAAAAGCACTTCAAGAATCCGGACATGAAGGGGCAATAATAGCCATTGAACCTCAGACCGGTCATATTAAAGCAATGGCGGGAGGAAAAGATTTTGGGGAAAGTAAATTTAATAGAGCAACTCAAGCTTACCGCCAACCCGGTTCTGCTTTTAAGCCTTTTATTTACCTTACTGCCTTAGATAATGGATTTACTCCCAGTAATATTATAGAAGATTCTCCGATTACTTTCGAAAATGGATGGTCTCCTGAAAATTACGAAAAAGAATTTAGCGGACCGGTAACTCTTAGAGAAGCATTTGAACATTCTATAAATGTGGTAGGTGTAAAACTATTAGATCAAGTGGGAATAAAAAAAGTTATAAATTATTCTCGTAAAGCAGGAATAAAAAGTGAACTTCGTCCGGATCTCTCTTTGGCTTTAGGCACTTCTGAGATAAGTCCTTTAGAAATTGCTTCCGCTTATGCTACCATTGCTAATTTAGGTGTTAGGGTAGACCCTCTATCTATAATTCGAATAGAAGATTATTCAGGTAAAATTATAAAAGATAATATTCCTCAAAAAAAGAAAGTATTCAAAGAAGAGACTTGTTATGTACTTATTAATATGATGGAGGAAGTAATAAAAAGAGGGACTGGCTGGAATGCCAAAATAGGTAGACCGGCAGCTGGAAAAACCGGTACTACTGATAATTTTGTCGATGCTTGGTTTATTGGTTTTACTCCGGAGTTGGTTACTGCAGTTTATATTGGAAACGATGATAGAAAACCATTAGGAAACAAAATGACTGGTGGAGTAGTCGCTGCCCCGGTTTGGGCTAAATTTATGAAAAACGCACTTAAAAACAATGAGAAAAAAGATTTCTTCCAACCGGATAAAATAACTAAAATTTCCGTTTGTAAAGAATCCGGGCTTTTACCTACTGATTCTTGTCCGGAAAGATTAACTGTAACTTTTATAAAAGGCACAGAACCTACATCTTCTTGTACAATTCATCAGAAATATTTTGAAACACCGAAAGTAGAAGAATATCCTGAAATTAAAAAACCTTATTTTGAAGAAATCGAAGCAATTAAGGAAAAACATGAAGAAGAACCCGTAGAAACTAAAGTAGAAGAAGAAAAAGAAGAGACCCTTCAATCATTAATAAATAAACTTAGAGAAAAATATAAAAAACAAGATGAATGATTTATTAGGTATCCGATAGAGTTAGAATTAACACGTATATCACGTATATTATGTTTATTATATTAAACTAAAAACTTAAAACTAAAAGCGTAAAACCATAATTCAAAATTCAAAACTTTTTATTTCGTATCGCCTGATGACCTATTGAGTATTTTGTTTGAATTTGTTTTGATAGGTTTTATACCTAAAAATATTACATTTCAAATTCTATCTTCTGAAAATTGTGTTATTTTACTTATTTTGTTCTACGCAATACGAGATACGAATTAAGTTTTGCACTTTTATCTATATGCTACCTGCATTTATTTCTTAAGATATGCAACTGTAACTCCAATCCCTCCTTCTTTTGTATCTCCAGTCCTGAATGATTTGATATAAGGAATTTTATCTAACATTTTTTTTACCTCGTCTCTTAAGATACCTTTGCCTTTTCCATGAATTATGTACACTGGTGAAACTCCCAACAGATAAGCATCATCTAAATATTTTTCTAACACAGGCCGTGCTTCTTCAATAGTTAATTGGCGAATAGAAATCTCATTTCTAAAAGTTTTTATTTTAGATAAAGAAAAACTATCCCTTCCGCTAAAGCCTCTATCAAAACCATTCCCAATATGGCTATATTTTTCCGGTGCCTTATTGAGTTTATCTATTTTTTCTATATCGAAAATTGAGATTAGCATTTTCATATTATCAATTTGAACCTTGCATTTTTCACTTTTGGTAGAAATAGAAACTATTATCCCTTTCTTGTTCAAACTCTTAACTAATACATAATCTCCTATTTCAATATTTTGATTTTTAATTAACTCTTTCTCCGGCTTTATCTTTACTATCTCATCTTTTATTTCCTTACTAATTGCTTGCATTTGCTCTAATAAGGGACCTTTGGATTCTTTACTTAAAAATTTTTTCTTATTCAATCTCTCTATCATATTTTCAGCTTTACTCTGAGTTTCCTTTAATATCTTTTCTGCTTCTTGGTAAGTTTTTAGAATTATTTCCTTTTTATTCTCCTCAATTTTGTTTAATTCCTTTTCTAATTTATCTCTAATTTTGATACTCTCTTCTTTAGCCACTTCTATCAGATTTTTTTCTTTCTTGATTAATTTTCTGTCTTCTTCAATCTTTTCAATCAAACTATCTGCTTTAATTTTTTCCTGGGGTAGAAAACTCTGAGCCTGAGAAACTACTTCCAGAGCTAAACCTAATTTTTGGGCAATTATAAAAGCGCAACTCTTACCAGGTAATCCGATGGAAATCTCAAATGTCGGCTTTAAGGTTTCTTCATCAAATTCAACGCGAGCATTACATACTCCTTTGGTTAAATATGCATAGGTCTTTAAAGAATCATGATGAGTGGTTGCTACTACCCTGGATTTCTCTTTACTTAAAAAATCTAAAACTGCCATACCTAAAGCTGCTCCCTCTGTAGGATCTGTGCCTGCACCTAATTCATCAAGTAATACAAGAGATTCAGAATCAGCCTCCCTTAAAATTTGAACTATATACTTCATATGAGAAGAAAAGGTGCTCAAATTTTGTTCTATACTCTGTTCATCTCCTATGTCACAGAATATCTTTTTGAAAACAGAAACCTCGCTCCCCTCCGCAGCGGGAATGTGTAATCCGCATTGAGCCATAAGAGTAAGTATACCCACAGTTTTCAAGGTAACTGTCTTACCTCCTGTATTGGGACCGGTAATTACTAAAATATTAAAAGCTCTTCCCAAATTTATATTAATGGGAACGACAGGACATTGTAACAAGGGATGTCTTGCCTGGATAAGATTAATAAAACCATTTTGGTTTAATTTTGGTTCTACTGCTTTCATTTTATCGGCTAATACTGCTCGGGCATAAATAAAATCAATTTCACCCAGACTTAAAACACTATCATTAATCTCTTGTGCCCTTTCTCCAATAAGGGAGGTTATTTTTTGCAGAATTTTTAATATCTCTTGTTCTTCATCCTTAATTAATTGACGGAGTAAATTATTTAACTCTACCACCACAAAGGGCTCAATAAATAAAGTAGCCCCGCTATCAGATTTATCGTGAACTATTCCGGGAAATTTTGCTTTTTTTTCTTGCTTCACGGGTATAACGTACCTATTTTGTCTTACAGTTATTAAAGGTTCTTGAATAATTGCGGCAAAACGGGAAGACCTGATAATGGTTTCTAATTTATTTTTCAAAGCTTGTTCTTTTTTTATCATATCTCTTCTAATCTTTCTTAACCCTGGGCTAGCTCGGTCTAAAATTACTCCATCTTCATCGATACATTGGATTATTTCTTTCTCTAATTCAGCAAAAGTTCGTATTTTTTCTGCTCTCTCTCTAATCAAAGGATACTTCTTTTTGGTTTTCAATAGGAACTTTTTAATCAAGCGAGAAGTTTTTAAAACTTTTAATATTTTTATAATTTTATTAGCATCAAGAATAGATCCCTTAACTGCAGATCTTTTTAATTCGCTGCTAATGTCTTCTAATCTGGAAAAGGGAGGGGTTCCGTCGTAAGAAATAATTTCTCGCATTTCGGTAGTTTCTCTTTGAGTGTTAAAAATTTGCGTCAAATCAATCTTAGGGTTGATATTTTCTACGATTAATTCACCAGTAGCAGTGGATATTTTTTCTTTTAATTGATTTTTAATTTTTGAAAATTCTAAAACTGAAAATGTATGCTCATCCAAGATATATCTCACCTTTTTTAATTAATCATTAGTTTATCGTATGGCGTATTGTGTATCGAGTATCGCGTTAAGAAAATCAGAATTCATGAGTGGATACGCGATATATCGTGCTCAAAGTAGGACAGGTATTCCCCGTTTTCATAGAGTCTGTCCCTGTGAAAACAGGGAACAGGCCGCCTGTCTATTAGTTCTGATCTATCTTTGTTAAGTTAAAAATGAAAAACCATAATTCAAAACTCATAATTTTTTCTTGCGTATAGCGTACAGCGTTTAGCGTTTAGCGTATAGGTGTGGGTAATAAGTGTAAGGAAAATACAAAATACAAGACATATTAGTCGTTAGTTTCAAATAAGAATTTACAGTTTTCTTTATACGCTTTTTCTTTACTATATACGATATACGATATACTAATTAGAGCTTAAGGAAAAAGGAAATTCTTATACAATAAAAATACGGGAAAATATCATATTCTCCCTGATAGATTAAATACTAACAAAATATTTCGCAGTATTTTTTATAACAATTAAATTAAGATGGAATTTTTCAAGAAATTCTTCCGTGTTAAATTGAATGCTTAAAGGCAGCCAATCTTTTAAATAATCATAGACAATTATAGTCATGACCGCGAATCTATTGGCCAAAAACGAGCTTTCCAATTGTTCTTTCAAAAAAACTGGTAAAGGAATAAAGGTAATAATAACTAATAAAATTCCTACTATTAAAGAGCCTTTAGTTAAACCAAACAAAGCTCCTCCCAAACCATCGATCCAGGACACAAACAATAAGGAAAATATTTTTTTAAAAAATATTTCAATAATTCTCGCGATTAGATATATTCCCAAAAATATTAGAGCAAAACCTAATATGTTTGCTATTTCCCTGCTTAGTTGACTATGTGAACTTATATATTCTCCTATCTCTTTAAACCAGAAAATTGCCAGGAAAATAGCACTGATAACTCCTATTAAATTTATTATTCCTCTGATGATGCCGCGACGTATCCCAATAATCATATTTAATAAGATTATTATCATTATTGATACATCTATCCAATTTATAGCAGCCATAAATATCTCCTACTACTCTTCGTGGATATAGCGTATAACGGGAAGCGTTTAGCGTATAGTATAGTATTACAAGCTAAAAAGTTAAGGCGAAAAACTAAAAACCATAATTATTATTTAAGAATTCAGGAGTCAGTAGTCAGGAGTCAGAAGAATATAAAATAACTTAACAAATAATATAACCTTGTAATCTAAAATGATTCTGAATACTGGATTCTGCCTCCTGGCTTCTATCTTATCTACGAGATACGATTCACGAGATACGAGATACGTATTTAGCTTTACGTTTTGCGCTTTTCGCTTTACACTTTTTTTATTCTCTTATTTTAGCATTAAATTTTGCTATTAGCTTTTCTCTGATTTTTTTATATGTATTTTCCACTTCTTGGTCAATTAAAGTACGGTCTTCGGCTTGAAAAACCACAGAGTAAGCTAAACTCTTATAACCACCGCCAATTTGTTTTCCTTTAAATACATCAAATAAAGTTACTTTTTTAATCAACTTTCCATCGATAGACTTTATTGTTTTAATAATATCAACCGAAAGTATTTCTTCTTTTACTATCAAGGCCAAATCTCTTTGAACTGAAGGATATTTTGGCAAAACACAATATTTAATATCTGAGGGAATGTTGGGTAATAAATTTTCAAAATCAATCTCAAACAAATTCACTTTCCCCGGGATACGATAATTGTTTATTACTTCCGGATGTATCTCACCAAAAATACCTACTTCTTCTCCTCCCATAATAATCTTGCCATTCCGTAGAGGATGAAAAGCAGGATGATTACCGTGAACCACTTCCCAATTTTCCACTTTTAAGCCCTGAAAAACTGTCTCGATTATACCTTTAATATCAAAAATATCTAAAGAAAATGATTTTTCCCAAATATCTCCCCGACCGGTTTTATTTATTGCTCCGGCTATTATTAATTTCTCTTGAGGCAAGGAATTTGGTTTATCAGGGTAAGGTAAGTATATTCTACCTACTTCAAATATTTTAACCAACTCTGCTTGTCGATTAGTATTCCATTTAATAACTTCTAACAAACTTGAAATTAAAGAGGTCCGCATTAAAGAATGGTCTCTGGTCATAGGATCTTTAATTTTTATGGCATTCCTTAATTTATGCCCTTCGGGTATTCTTATTTTATCAAATATGTCAGGAGAAATAAAACTATAAGTTATAACTTCATTTAAACCACAACCGATTAATGTTTCCCTTGCCTGATCAATTACCCTGAATCGGAAATTTTTTCCCTCTTGGACAATGGTAGTGTTAAAGAGAGTAGGTTTAATCTTATCGTAACCATAAATACGAGCAATTTCTTCAATTATATCTATTTCTCCTTCCACATCTCCCCTAAAAGAAGGAGGAATTACCTCGATATATTCTCCCTTATCTTCTGCTACTTTAAATTCTAATTTATCTAAAATACTAATAATTTTATTCTTTGTTTTGGATTCATCTTTATCTAAAAGCTGTCCCAATATTCTATTTACTCTTTTTATCCTTAAATTTATTTTGCAAGGCTGATATAATTTTTCATTTGTGTCGATTTTCCCCGAGCTTATTTTACCCATAGCAATCTTACTTATTAAATCAGCAGCCCGATCCAGGGCGTATATTTGTACTTCTTTATCTATCCCCTTTTCAAACCTGTTTGAAGCCTCGGTTCTTAAGCCAAATTTCGCAGTACTTCTTCGATTATTTACTGAATTAAAATAGGCTGACTCTAAAAATATATTTTTAGTGTTTTGATCGATCTCAGAATATTTTCCTCCCATTATTCCGGCAAGCGCTATAGCCTTTTCTGTATCAGTGATAACTAAACTATTGGAGGGCAACTGTCTTTCTACATCATCTAAAGTACAGATAGTTTCACCCGGTCTGCTTTTTCGAACTATAATGGTCTTACCTTTAATTAAATCAAGATCAAAGGCATGAAGCGGCTGTCCTGTTTCCATCATTACAAAATTAGTAATATCTACTATGTTGTTTATTGGCCTTGCCCCTAATAATCTTAACTTCCATTTTAACCATAAGGGCGATTCTTTTATCTTAATATCTTTTATTACTCTTCCGGTATAACGAGGGCATAAATCTTCTGCCTCAATTTTCACAGTAATCTCTTTTTCAATTCTTTTATCTTTTTCTTTTATCTTTATTTCGGGAGTTTTAAGTTTATTATTGGTAATTGCTGCTATTTCTCTGGATATTCCTATTATGCTCATTAAATCAGGACGATTAGAGTGTATTTCAAAATCAAATATGGTGTCATCAAACTTTATTATTTCCCTTATATCTTCCCCCAAAATAGCATCTTCTTCTAAAATTAATATTCCAGAAGATATCCCCTGTTCAATGCCTATCTCAGAAGCAGAACAGAGCATTCCTGAAGATAAAACATTTTTAAATTTCTTACTTTTGATAATTCCTATTTGGGGTAACTTTGCTCCATCCAATGCAACTGCTACTTTATCAGAAACCTTTATATTTTTTGCCCCGCAAATTATTTGAAGTGTCCCCTCTTTTATATCTACCTGACAAATAATTAATTTTTTATTTTCAGGGTGTTGGCTCATGGAAGTTATCTTGCCCACAACTACTTTTTCTATCTCAGTAGATATATTTTCCATCCTCTCTAAAATTATGCCATTTATAGTCAATCTCTGAGCAAGCTCTTCAGCTGACATATCTATATCAACATATTCTTTTAATAAATTATAAGAAACCTGCATTTTTTCTCCCTCCCTGTCTCATCGTATTGCGTATCGCGCTTGTTTCCCCCTCACCCTAGCCCTCTCCCCCGAAGGGGAGAGGAAATAAAGATTCTGCATATATATTTTTAGATTTTCTTTGTAGGAGTCG
>NCRO01000655.1 GCA_002849045.2 Candidatus Sediminicultor secundus | reverse complement strand
GAATAACGAATAGTCAAATAGGATATGTTTAACTTTTACTAAAAAAAATCAAGAAGAAACAAATAATTTAAAAGGTGCTGATAAAAATGAATAAAAAGATTTTATTGTTGGGACTAATCATGTTGATTACTATTTTTATTACCGGCTGTTTTTCTATTCCGCCTACCATAGGTCTTGCCTCAGTTGATGAGATAGATATTTTGATATTAGAGTCATTCCCTATTCAGATAAATGTTATCGCCAAAGGAAACTTGCCGGATCCCTGTACTGAAATTTCGGAAGTTCTTCAGGAAAAAGAAGGCAATACCTTTTTTATTACTATTAAAACTTATAGTTTTTCAGGATTTTGTATCCAGGTACTTGCTCCTTTTGAAGAAATAATTCCTCTTGAGGTTTATGGCTTACCAGCTGGTACTTACACCGTTGATGTTAACGGAGTTCAAGATACCTTTGATTTATTAGTTGATAATATTCTCTCGATTTGATGCAGTAAGATTTAGAAAGTTCCTAAACCTTTATGTAGTAAAAATAATTAAAAAAACGGATTTTTAAATATAGAGAGGTGGAAATTTATGAAAAAGATATTCTATTTGATTTTAATTTTTACAATGACAACTTTCTATTTAGCCCCAATTTCTTTGGCTGACGGTGGTTT
>NCRO01000654.1 GCA_002849045.2 Candidatus Sediminicultor secundus | reverse complement strand
GTTTAATCATCAAAGACCAACCGGTTCTTATTGGGATTGGCCAGAAAATGCGTTATATGGGAGATGCCCTGGCTATCGTTATTGCGGAAAGCAAGGAAGCTGCATCTCAAGCAATTGGATTAATTGAGGTAGAACTAGAAAAATTAGAAGTAATATCTGATCCCTTGCGGGCTATGGAGAAAGAGGCCCCACTTATTCATAAAGACGGCAATATTCTGGCTACTCATTACTTAGAAAAAGGGGATACAAAAAAGGGTTTTACCCAAGCGGACGTAATTGTCGAGAATGAATATAGAACAAGCTTTTTAGACCAGGTTCCTCTTCAGGTTGAAGCAGGAGTGGGGTTTTATGATGAAGAGAGTAAAGTAATCAAACTCTGGGCAGCTACCCAGTGGCTTCATGATACTCAAGCTGATATGGCACAGTCTTTAGGCCTACCTAAAGAAAAGATAAGGATTATTCAGCCGGTTATTGGAGGTGCCTTTGGGAAAAAAGAGGACATCTCTGTTCATATTCATCTGGCCTTAGCAGCTATGGAAACCAAAAGACCGGTTAAGCTGACCTACACCTGTCACTT
>NCRO01000653.1 GCA_002849045.2 Candidatus Sediminicultor secundus | reverse complement strand
CATGAGCAGACCGTCCCTATATGAGATCTTTAAATATCAGGACGAGATGCGATATACGATATACGAGTAAAAGGTTTTGAATTTTGAATTATGGTTTTTTGCTTTTCGCTTTAAATTTTTAGCTTACTTTTCATATTTATTTAAATATTCTTCATTAGAAATTAATATTTTTCTTGGATTTCGGCCATCGTATGGTCCTACAATTCCACTTTTCTCCATTGCATCTATCAATCGAGCTGCTCGAGTATAACCAATTCGAAGCTTTCGTTGCAATATTGATATTGAAGCTTGTTTACTATTAATAATAATAGAAACAGCTTCATTGAATAATTCATCTTCTTCCTCTTCTTCTGTTTCTCGCAGCATATTTCTATTCTTTTTATATTCCAACACTTCTTGTTCATATTCAGGAGGAGGGCAATGCTTCATTAAATAGGATACCACATTTCTAATTTCTTTTTCTACTACAAAAGCACCTTGAGCCCTAATTGGTTTAGGGGCACCAACCGGGGAAAACAACATATCGCCATTTCCTAATAATTTTTCAGCACCATTAAGATCTAATATAGTCCTTGAATCAACCTGAGTAGAAACTGCAAAGGCAATTCTGGAAGGGAAATTTACCTTTATCGAACCGGTAATAATATCTACAGAAGGACGTTGGGTGGCTATTAGTAAATGTATGCCGGTTTCCCTGGTCATTTGGGCTAATCTACACAACGATTCCTCTGCTTTTACCGGAGAAGATAGCATTAAATCAGCTAATTCATCGATTACTATTATAATA
>NCRO01000652.1 GCA_002849045.2 Candidatus Sediminicultor secundus | reverse complement strand
GCAGCGTCAGATGGGTATAAGAGACATGGCCTATGTGATATTGTAAATGCTGAAAAGATTGCGCAAGAATTACAAGAACAGAGGATAACAGCTAAAGGATATTATATAAATGTAATGGATATAGAAAAAATACAGTCCTGCAGAGATGAGGTAATCAAAGATTTTGGTAGGGTTGATATCCTGCTTAATGCTGCCGGAGGGAATACAAAAGGGGCGACTACTTCGGAAGAACTAAAGTTTTTTGACCTTCCTCTTTCCGATTTAGAGAAGGTGGTTGGACTTAATCTTTTTGGAGGGGCCTTACTCCCTTCGCAAGTTTTTGGAAAAATTATNNCAATTATTAATATTTCTTCTATGAGTGCTTTTTGCCCACTTACCAAAGTACCCGGATATTCTGCGGCTAAAGCAGCTGTAAGCAATTTTACCCAGTGGTTAGCAGTTCATTTTGCCCAAGAATATAATAAAAGCCTGCGGGTTAATGCCCTTGCTCCAGGGTTTTTTCTAACCAGTCAGAATCGTTTTTTGCTTACCGATAAAGAGGGTAATTTAACTCCTCGGGGCAAAACTATAATCGCTCACACTCCTATGGATAAATTCGGTGACCCCGAAGATTTAATCGGAGCGTGTGTCTGGCTGGCCTCTGACGCTTCAAAATTTGTAACCGGAATTATTGTTCCTGTAGATGGGGGGTTTAGTGCATTCTCGGGAGTATAATTAGTATATAGTATGTAGT
>NCRO01000651.1 GCA_002849045.2 Candidatus Sediminicultor secundus | reverse complement strand
ATCAAAATCTTTTGGTTATCGCCCCAACATCCTCAGGAAAAACCTTCATCGGAGAAATGGCTGCAATAGCTCAGGCCATTCACCTTCAAAAAACCATCTATTTAGTTCCCTTAAGAGCACTGGCTGATGAAAAATATAGGCATTTTAAAGACCTCTACAGTCATTGTGGAATAGATATGGTCATCTCTACCCGTGACCGTAAGGAAGATGACCATAATATCATCTCCGGGGATTATGATGTTGCGGTAATGGCCTATGAAAAATTTAATTACTTTTGTTTGATGTGTCCTCGTTTTTTAGACATTGTTTCTTTAGTCATCATCGATGAAATGCAGTTGATTAATGACTCAAAATGGGGTCCTCTGCTGGAAAGTATGGTAAACCATATCGATAAAAATAATAAAGATGTTAAAATCATCGCCCTTTCAGCTTTTGTTGAAGGACAAGATGCTCTTATAAAATGGTTTTCTGCACGAACTCTTATTTCCTATCAACGCCCGGTGGAACTGCGTAAAGGCATGGTAAGAGATGGTATCTTTAACTATATTACTTCCAAAAAGAAGAAAAATTACCAAAAAGAAGTATTTTTTAAAGCGGAAGCAGTTCATGATAATTGTTTTGAGGATTATTTGTTAGAGACAGTCAGGTATCTGCTAAAACAGGGAGAATCGGTTTTGATATTTTTTGCAACCTGTGCCGAGACACAAAAATGGGCTGAATGGCTGGCTTCTCAATTAGAAAACCCTGCCGCAACTTGTGCCTTAAAAGAACTGAGGGAAATGGAAGAAACTTTATCCCGTGATGAATTGAGAGAGACATTGGAAAAAGGGATTGCTCATTATAATCAGAACCTCTCATGGGAAGAAAGAAATTTGATTGAGACTTATCTAAAAAAAGGAGAAATAAAGGTTATCTGCGCTACTAACATCATGGCCATGGGTATCAATCTTCCTTTTAAGAATGTGATTATTGCTATGGATAAAATCTATAATGACGAAGGAAATTACCCTCCTAACTATCGAACCAGCCTCACCTTTGCTGCTATTGAAAATATGGGTGGAAGAGCCGGGATATTAGAGTTTGGAAGGGTCATCTTTTTGGCTCATTCCCCAGTCTTGCAGAATATTTACCAGAATCTTTA
>NCRO01000650.1 GCA_002849045.2 Candidatus Sediminicultor secundus | reverse complement strand
AATATAGTTTTTTTATAGTTTTTGAATCGGAAAATACATAAAATATTGAGGTATAAAGGAAAATGAGATTGCCATGCACCCAAAGCGGTGCTCGCAATGACAGAGAGAGGAAGAAAATACAAAAAGAAATACAAAAGATGGATTCCCGCCTGCGCGGGAATGACAGAATGGGAAGCGGGAATGACAGAGAGAGACAATAGGAATGAAATAAAGTGAGTGGGAATGATAAAGTAGAATGATGGGATTGCCGCATCGCTGCGCTCCTCGCAATGACAGAAGGAAGGTACACTCTAATTAATAACTATGAACATAAGAAAAAGGATAATAAAGAAAGACATAGAAAGAATATTATATTTTTTTATAATTTTACAACGTCCTATAATATATCTTATGTAAAGTAATATACATTTTATTATATTTCCCTCGTTTTTTCTTATTTATTAACTATAATAGAAAGATTTTTATTATATTAGTATTATTTTACTAATAGTTAGCAGGTTAAATGAAAAGCAGCAATTAGGTTATTATTTTTGTAAAGTTTGTTGTATTCGTTACATGCATCTCCGGTTTTTTTTACAATTACTTGTTTGATACCAGATAATTTTATATGCTCTATTAATTCTTCTGGTACTTTCATTAATCCGAAATTGCCGGTTCCAATAATTAAAACATCAGGTTTTTTATCTATAATTTCCTTTATATCAGCAATACAAAGATTATGCCCTTCTTTCCTCCACCAACTACCATAAATATGATCTTTAAAACTAATA
>NCRO01000649.1 GCA_002849045.2 Candidatus Sediminicultor secundus | reverse complement strand
GCTATTTTTGATGATTGTATTTTTTATGGTGACGTTGTGTTTCAGAATATTGCCTTTGAAGAAGTTACTTCTTTTAATAAGACAAAATTTAATAAAAATGTTGATTTTAGCTTTTGCAAATTTTTAGGACCTTCTGTATTTAACGGTAGTCATTTTAATTATTATGTAAGATTTTTATCGACTTATTTTAAAAATAAAACTTCTATTGTTTCTGTTAAGTTTGATGGAAATGTAAATTTCTCGTCATCAACTTTTAAGGATACAGTAATTTTTGATAAGACTGTTTTTAAAAAATATGTGGATTTTGGACTTACAAGATATTATGCAAAAGTATCTTTCATAAACTCGGTCTTCAATAATTCTGCTAAATTTAATGGATCTAGATTCGATGATATTTTATTTTTTTCTGTAAAAAAATTTCGGGGAAGATTAGTTTTTCAAGTGTTGCTTTTGAAAGAGATGCTATTTTTACGAATATTAATTTTAAAGATGAGATAAATTTTAGTAATTCAATATTTAAAGGTCTTGCTCATTTTTCCGATAACACTTTTACCAAAGAAGCAAACTTTACAAATTCTTCTTTTCTTGGAAGGGGTGATTTTATTAATAATACTTCTAATGCAATAGTATCATTTTTAAATTCATATTTTTCTAGAAGAAGTATAATAAAATTTAAAATCACAAATCAAGGAAGTATATCCTTTATATTTGCTTCCTTAGAAAATACAATAATAATGCTTAATTTAGAGAAAAATGCCACAGTTGACTTTAAAGATACTGTTTTTAAAAATACAGATGTCAATATTAACCAGATAAATAACCATACTATACAAGAAAAAAATAAAAATTTTATTGAAGCAAAATATATACTGACTCTTATACACATCAGACGCTGCCGACG
>NCRO01000648.1 GCA_002849045.2 Candidatus Sediminicultor secundus | reverse complement strand
AATTATTACAGAAATTAAATAGAATAGGAGGAGCACCACCAATTTCTTTATCCCAAAGTGTGTGGTATTGATCCATTGCGGCTAACATCATTGCTTCCCAGACAGGACCACAGCTCACAGAACCATCACCGATATTACAGATTACCATACCGGGTTTTCGATTAATTCTTTTAAAAAGAGCAGCACCTACTGAAATATCCGCTGCCCCTCCTACAATAGCATTATTGGGCATACTACCAAAGGGTGCAAAGAAAATATGCATTGAACCACCCAAACCCTTATTAAAACCGTTAGCCCGTCCGAATATCTCTGCCAGAACTCCATATAGTACAAAATCTTGGGCAAGTGATTTAATACTACCTTTATGTTCCTTTTCGACTACTTTCAGGCAGGCTCCATCCATATAAGATTTCATTATCTTAAGAAGTTCATTCTCCTCTAATTCATCTATGGCGGAAAAACATTTGGCTAAAACTTCTCCGTGACTACGATGAGAACCGAAAATAAAATCTTCAATAGTTAAAGGTATACATTGACCTACGGCGGCAGCCTCCTGGCCAATAGAAAGATGAGCAGGACCTTTATGATCGTATTCGATACCCTCATAAGATCCCTGGGTTTTTATAAAATTAAGCAGGGATTCAAATTCTCGAATTATAAGCATATCATAAT
>NCRO01000647.1 GCA_002849045.2 Candidatus Sediminicultor secundus | reverse complement strand
AGAACCAGGATGTTATTTAGAAAATGATAAGTTGGTCTTTCAATCAGGAGAATATAAAATGGCCTTTGCTAAAATCTCCGATCTTCCTCTACCCGGGCCACATAATCTGGAAAATATTTTAGCAGCAAGCACAATAGGCTTTATACATAATATCCCGGGTGAAATTATTCTAAAAGCCCTAAAAAATTTTCCCGGAATTCCTTATAGATTAGAATTTATTGGGGAATTTAAAGGAATTAAATTTTATAATGATACCTGTGCCACCACTCCGGAAGCAACTTTAGCCGCTTTAGAATCTTTTCCCAAACAGCCTATTATCTTAATTCTGGGTGGCAAAGATAAGAAATTAAATTATGAAAATTTTGGGATAGTTATCGGACAAAATAAAAAAATTAAAAAGATTATCCTCTTGCAACACACCGATTACGATGCCTCTTTAAAAATACTTTCTGCCTTAAAAAAACATCTTGACTCAGAAAAAATTATCCAAACATCCAATCTTAAAGTGGGGGTTGAAAGAGCCCTGCAACAAGCTAAAGCAA
>NCRO01000646.1 GCA_002849045.2 Candidatus Sediminicultor secundus | reverse complement strand
GCGTCCGATGTGTATAAGAGTCATCCTAAAAACATTTCCTAACATCTTTGTATATCGCCTCACCTCCTGTCTTTAATTTTTCGACTCAGGACTTCTTCTAAATCCGGTTTGCCAATCTCTTGAAGTTCATATTTTACTCTTATTGATTTCTTGTTAATCTTAATAATTCGGGATAAATCAATAGGAGTGCCAATGATTACTATATCACAATCAACAGCATTTATAGTATCTTCCAGTTCCTGAATCTGTTTTTTACCATATCCCATTGCCGGCAACAGTGTCCCTACCCCGGGATATTTTGTATATGTATCTTTGATGGTGCCAATGGCATAAGGACGGGGATCTACAATCTCTTTCGCGCCATATTTTTGGGCTGCTACAATTCCTGCACCAAACTTCATCTCTCCGTGGGTTAAAGTAGGACCATCTTCAACTACTAGCACCCTTTTACCTCTGATAAGTTCTGGATGGTCTATAGCAATAGGAGAAGCAGCTTCGATTAAAATTGCTCCCGGTGCTAGCTGATGGGTATTTTCTCTAAGCTGATTTATTTTGTCTGAGTCAGCAGTATCTATTTTGTTCATCACTACCACATCCGCCATTCTCAGGTTAGCCTCTCCGGGATAATAAGTCATTTCATGACCAGCTCGATGGGGATCGGTGACTACAATATGTAAATCCGGCTTATAAAAAGGTAAGTCATTATTCCCTCCATCCCAGACAATTATATCCACATCTTTTTCAGCTCTTGTTAATATTTCTTGATAATCGACTCCTGCATAAAGGATATTGCCTCTATCGAGATGGGGTTCATATTCTTCCCTTTCTTCAATAGTACAATTATAACGATCTAAATCAGCGTAATTCTCGTATCTTTGCCAGATCTGTTCTCTGAGATCACCATAAGGCATAGGATGTCTTATTACTGCAATTTTATATCCTTTCTTTTTCAAAATATCCGTTACTTTGCGGGTAGTTTGACTCTTACCACAGCCAGTCCTCACCGCACATATGGATACCACAGGAAGGTTGGATTTTAACATAGTGCTTTTGGGTCCCATTAATCTAAAGTCAGCACCACTGGCCAAGACGACTGAAGCTTTATTCATAACATACTGATGGGGAAGATCGCTATAAGCTAAAATTACCTGGTCTATCTGCTTTGTTCTTATTAAATCAGGTAATTCCTCTTCTGAATATATGGGTATGCC